>DASYQG010000168.1:0-1801 GCA_036005825.1 Chitinophagaceae bacterium
TGTTTATTTTGAATAATGTTGCGTTCAAAAGGTATTCCTATGTAAACAAAAGCTAAAGAGTTTTTCATTTTATAAGTTATTCCGGGTTCTACCGAAGCAATAGTTGCAGCTCTTCGAAAACCTTTGTTTCCACCGATCAGATCATTTTCAGGAACTTTTTCATAGCGGAGTCCGGCAGTCAAGATGATTTTTTGAAATTGGAAGTTTGCACCACCGCGAAGACTATATTGATCAGGAACACTCATCACAGTAGTATTATTTGCGGTTTGATCTCTGGTAGGAGCTCTGCCTTTAAGATTAGAAACCCCATTTTGCTCGCGGGGATTAATAAGATAGAAACCCTGAAAGTACAGGTTGATCTTTCTACCGAGTGAATAAAATGCACTCAGCTCAGTTGTAATTCCAGTTCCGCCATCACCTAGCTGTATAGCCTGGTCAACCGGAGCCAGCACTGTGCTATCAGCCTTGCGGTAAAAATAATCCTGGTATTTAAAATCACCGGTCGGTAATTTTATTCCTAAGCCTGCCTGGATATTCCCTTTCCTGTTTTCGGATGGGTTAAGTAACCATTTATATACTGTAAGCCGGATATCTCCTAATCCGAAAGCATGTGTGGTATGTTTTGGATAACTAAGTGGGCCCATATGATCAGCTCCATTATTACGTGAATTTGCAGCTATAGGTACGTTTAAAGTGATTGACCATCCATTTTTTAATAACCGTATTATCGAAAAATTCAAAGTATATATCCGGTTTGTGACCAACGTATCTGAAACAACAGTATCTGTTCTGAAACTTTTTGAAGCTTCGAAATAGCGGTTGGTTATATTAAAAATTACTTTGTCATTTGGCTGGATATTTTCAAACAAAAGATCAGGACTGATACCAGCAACATTACGGATGGCCACACATCCCTGGGAATTTGTCCGAATTGCCGGAGCTATGACTATAAGTAGTGAAAGAATTAAAGGTTTCATATAAAAGTGGTTTATGGTTTTCAATTTCTTTATTGCTTTATTTAGTGTTGTTAAAGTCTTTGGTATTCTTTTTCGGGTTAGCATCAGGCGAAGACTTGTTCAATAGCTTATTTACATCATGTTTATATAAACGGCCAATGGGTAGTTCTTTTTTTGCGATCTCAATTACGTCTGCGTTATACGAATCAATTTTACTGATAGAAACAATATACGAACGGTGTATCCGGAGGAAAGAATCCGCGGGAAGCATCTCCTGCAATGAAGCAAGCAAATGTTTGGTCACAATTGTTTTTGTAGTCGTAAAGATTTTGATGTAATCCCTCAGTCCTTCTATATATAAAATATCATTGAATAAGACTTTCACCATTTTGCGATCCGAGCGGAAATATAAAAATGGCTGTGCTGGTTCCTTAGGGTTTTCAGTTTTGCCCGGTTCAGACAAGTTGCTTTGAAGATTTAAGTGTAATATTTTGTTTACGGCTTTTAGAAATCTGTCGAAACTGATCGGCTTCAGAAGGAAATCCACGGCATCAAGTTCAAAACCTTCAACTGCATATTTTCTGTAAGCTGTTGTAAAAATAACTTTCGGAGGATTTTTTAATGTCCGTATAAAATTGGTGCCAAGAATATGAGGCATCTGAATATCCAGGAAAAGAAGATCAACACTATTTGATTGTAAAAATGAAAGAGCTTCTACCGCATTATTGCAGGAACCTGTCAATTCAAGAGCTTCAACACCTTCAATATGTTTGTGAAGAATATCCCGTGCAGGCAGTTCATCATCAATCACAAGACATTTTATTTTTTTAATTGATGGCATATCC
>DASYQG010000169.1:0-2057 GCA_036005825.1 Chitinophagaceae bacterium
GAAAAAACAACAGAAAGAATGATAAAAAGAAAATAAAGAAGAATTTGTCCTTTATACTGCCCGAGATATTTAAAAATCCGTGAATATTTTTTCATTGTATAATAACTACTCCAAAGAAGCAGCAAAAGTAGCTAATTTTACCCCGAACTAAAGAAGGAGGTTGTATGGAAGAAGGTAAAAGACAAAAACAAATTGCTGGCTTGTTAAATGAAGAAATGAATACCATTTTTCAAAAGCTGGGTTTGAGTATGATCGATGGCGGCATGGTTTCCATTTCATCTGTTAAAATAACTCCTGATCTGCTGGAAGCAAGGTTTTATTTAAGCTTTTTCCAGGTAAAGGATGTAAAAGCGGCTTTGAAAAAAATTGAAGACCGTCATCATGATATAAAAAAGGAGCTGGCAGCGAAAGTAAGACATCAGTTGCGTAATATACCTGTCTTGAAATTTTACCAGGATGATACGCTTGATCATGTGTTTAAAATGGAAGAGTTGTTTAAGAAGATAAATGAGGGAAAGAAAGATGATAACTGATAGAAAAGATGATTGTTGTTGCTGATGAAGGGAGCGTCGCAACAGCAGTCGAATAGAATTACATGAGTCAATAACATCAAACCACAAACTTCAAACCTTGAACTTTCTTTTTGCCTGGCGATATTTCAAAGCAAAAAAATCTACCAATGCTATCAATATCATTGCATGGATCAGCATTGTAGCAATGACATTCGGTACTACGGCTCTGATCCTTGTATTAAGCGTATTCAATGGATTTGAGGGAATGGTGAAATCATTATACACCACTTTTTATACTGACCTGAAAGTCTTTCCATCAGAAGGCAAGGTGCTAAACTTAACAGCAGAGCAAATAAAGCAAATTCGTGGTGTTGCCGGCATTAAGGATCTTTCATTGGTAGCAGAAGAAAAAGGATTACTTCAAAACTCAGGTTTTAATCGTGACAGTTCGGAATATAACTTTCAACGCACGGTTACTATAAAAGGAGTCGATGAAAATTATAAAGATGTATCGGGTGTACCAGCCAGCGTGGTAAGAGGAGAATTTAGCACTGGTAATGATGAAATTCCTTATATGGTATTGGGTGTTGGGGTTGAGGATGCCCTGCATGTGGAAGCTGAAAAGAATTTATCGCCATTAATGGCTTATCTCCCCAAAAAAGATTCATCCACTTCAAATGATCCACTTCAGAATGTAAGTGCTGATCCCGTAAACACCTCTGGGGTATTTGTTATTCAACAGGAGTTTGATTTTAATTATGCTATCACCAATCTTGGATTTGTAAAAAAATTACTTGGATTTAAGCAGAATGAATATACAAGCGTAGAGATCGCTATTAATCCAGAAAGTAATGCCGATGATGTAAAAGAAAATTTACAAAAACAACTTGGAAAAAATTATTTGGTACAAACAAGATATGAGCAGAATCGTGGATTATATTCAATAATGACAGCAGAGAAATGGGTAGTATATGCTGTGCTGGTGCTGATCATGTGTATATTTTCATTTACTATCGTAAGCTCTCTTACAATGCTTGTTTTGGAAAAACAAAAAGACATCAGCATACTTCATGCACTTGGCGGCAATAATAATTTTATTCAAAAGATATTTTTAAGCGAAGGGTTGCTGATCGGGATCTTTGGCGGCGTTGCCGGGATCATTCTTGCATTGATCATCGCATGGTTGCAGGTAACTTATAAGTTAATTCCATTGCAGGGTGGTTCGTTTTTAATAGACTATTACCCGGTGAAATTAAATTGGCCTGACTTTGTATTAGTGGCTATAACAGTTTTATTTATTGCATTACTTGCTTCGTGGATACCTGCAAGAAAGGCGGCGAAGCAGGAGTTTTCATTAAGAAGTGAATAAACTCTTTTAGGCGGACAGGGGGTCAATAATCTCCTAATGTTTCTGGCAATTGTGCCAATGCCTTTGCGAGCTGCTCATCATTCGGCGCCACACCATGCCAATTATGATCATTCTCCATGAAGTCAACTCCTTTGCTCATTATGGTATGCATCATGATCCCAATCGGCTTGCCTTTT
>DASYQG010000170.1:0-5144 GCA_036005825.1 Chitinophagaceae bacterium
AGGCAAGCTGACCTTTTTGATAATTATCCAACCGAAGGCGAACTACATTCTTTGAATCAGGGACAAAGTCATCATAGCTTCTTTCATAAGAAACATAATGGAAAATGAGTAAACAGCAACTCATCCCGATCGTAAGACCAAAGATGTTTAAGAGACTGTAACCTTTTTTCTTAAAAATGTTACGAAATGCGGTTGTTAAATAGTTTCTGAACATAAAAAATAATTTATTCAGTTCTTAAACCTGCCTGCCGGCAGGCTTTTCCCTTTATTACTCACTCTGTTCGTAGTGACTTCACCGGATTTGCAACCCCGGCTTTCATTGCCTGGAAACCGATCGTTACAAATGCAACAAGAATTGCCAGCGAACCCGCCGCAATGAAAACCCACCACCCAATTGAAATACGATAAGCAAAATCCTGCAACCATTTATTCATAAAATACCAGGCTAATGGCGCAGCAACAATCAAAGCCAATACAACCAGCTTTAAAAAATCTTTTGATAATAATGCCACAATGGTCGGTAATGATGCGCCGAGTACTTTACGAATACCAATCTCTTTTGCACGATTAATAGCAGCTAATGCAGCCAATCCAAACAAACCAAGACAAGCAAGAAAAACAGAAATACCACCTGCCCATCCAATGATATTACTCCATTTTCTTTCTGATTTATAAAAATTATCCAGGCTTTCATCAAGGAAACTGTATTTGAAAGGAAGATCAGCAACAACACCTGTCCATGCTTTTTGCATAGCAGCTAAAGCTGGCGCCGGATTACCGGGTTTTACACGTACAAAAAATTTATATGGTTCATAGTCCGCAAACTGGTGAAACATTTGGGGTTTTACCTCTTCTTTGAACGGACGGAAATTAAAATTCTTTACCACCCCGATCACGACAGGAGTTTTTGTTTCCATATAACCATTGATCTGTTGTCCAACTGCATTTTCCATTTTCCAACCCATATCTTTTACCATCGCTTCATTTATTATAACAGATGTAACTGTATCATCAGCGAATTTTGGATCAAAATTTCTTCCCGCTATTATTTTCATTCCCATTAAAGGGACATAGTCTTTGTCAATAAAATATTCGAATACATCTTTATGCGTTCCATTATATTCAAATCCTGAACGGCTCCATCCTGTACCTTCACCCAAACCAAGGTCAGCACTGGCAATACCAGCGATATCAGGTCTTGCAATAAGAGCCTGCTTAAATAAAGGATAGATCTCCTTTGTCTTCGTATCACTTGCATCTACAACAACTATGTTCTCTTTATTAAACCCGGGGTTCTTGCCACTCATATATTTCGTTTGCTGTAAAATGATCATTGTACAAATGATCAACCCTATTGATAAAGCAAACTGAACAGTGACGAGAGATTTTGTAAAAATATTTGCCCCACTTACTTTTATCTTACTCTTCAAAACTTCAATTGGTCTGAAACCGGATAAAATCAACGCAGGATAGCTGCCTGCAAGTAAGCCAACAAGCAATGTTAACCCTGCAAGCATCCAACTCATTTCAGGATATAATGAAAAAGAAAACTTCAGGTCACGACCCGAAAGTTGATTGAAGTAAGGAAGTAAAAGTCTTACCAGTAACAATCCAATAAGTAATGACAAAACACTTAGCAGGATCGCTTCAGCCAAAAATTGGATGATCAAATGTTTTCTTTCACTGCCGATCACTTTTCTTACACCAACTTCTTTGGCTCTTCTTGCAGAGCGACCAATAGCTAAAGTTGTAAAATTGATACAGGCAATTAATAAAACACCCGCAGCAATACTTAATAATATCCAGATCGTTTTTGGATTGACTTGTTCAATTGAACCACCAAATATTTTTGTATCTGTATGACCTGCCCTTAGTGGTTGCAAACCAAATCGAACAGGCGGATTATTTCCTTCCCATTTATATCCTCTATCTTTTAATTCCTTTTCTTCCTCTGGGTAATATTTATGACGGAAAGCTCCGAGCTTCTGAACATCTTTAACCAGGCCACTGCCTGGGTTCAACTGAACATACGTAATATAGGATGACCTTCTCCAGTTATTAACTCCTCTTTTACCCGAGTTTGTTGTTTCCATATAATTGAAATTGCCAAGCAGGTCAAATTGAATTGAGGAATTGGCAGGAATATCTTCGGCAACCGCAGTTACTGTAAATGGCACAAATGATTCTTCAATTTTTATTTCGATCGTACGGCCAACGACATTATCTGTTCCAAAAAGTTCTTTTGCTTTTGCTTTTGTGATAACAAGATTTTGCAATTCCTTCAATGCTCCCTGTGCAGTTCCATATTTTAACGGAAAAGAAAAAATTGTAAAAAGCGAAGGATCGGCATAAGACATATTCATACGTCTTACAGCTCCGTCTACTTTTATAAAACTTTCACCCCAGCCATCACGTAAACGAACATAATTTGCTACATCAGGTAGATCGGTTTTCATTGCCGGTCCCAATGGTGATGGCATATAAACATCGCCTTCCGCTTCACGGTTATCCATGGCATCTGTCCAACGATAAACACGATAGATATTATTTGCATTGCTATGAAAGCGATCAAAACTGAATTCATTCACTGCATATAAAAGAAATAAAGAGAAGCAGGCAAGACCAATTGACAAGCCAGACACATTAATAAACGAAAGAATCTTTTGACGACCAAGATTTCGTATTGCAATTTTGAAATAATGTTTTAGCATGTCGTTGGTTTTTATGTTGTCATCGTTCAGTAATTCTATTTATCGTCCCTTGCGACGCTCCATTCAGGTTCCTGTTCTTTATTCAGCTTTTTATTTCTCACTGATTTCACAGATTCACACAGAAATTAATCTGTGAAAATCCGTGTCATCTGTGAGATCAATTATTTAAAAGCGAGGCTTATTCTACCACCAGATGATCTTACTCTTACAGATATACCTCCACCGTTCAATTTTCCTTCCAATTGGTCATCTTCAATTTTTCCATTAAAATTTCCTAACTGATCAGTTTTAATTTTTCCTCCGGACAGATCAAGATCAACACCTTTATCTTTTGGAAGCTGAAGATCAATGTGGCCGCCAGAGTTAGAAACTTTGACATACTTACCTAATTCCTTTATTTCAATATCAATACCACCACCACTGTTTGATGCTTCCAAACTGCAGGTAAGATCATAGAGATGAATACTACCGCCAGATGTATGAGTAACAAGTTCACCACCTATATTTCTTCCGTTTACACTTCCACCGCTTGTTGTAGCTCTTATATCACCTTTCAGATCTTTTAGATTCAGGGATCCACCTGAAGTGCTGAGGCGAAGTTTTCCATCGCAATTGCTGGCTTCAATGCTGCCACCACTTGTGGAAAGGTCAATATCATCTCTTGAGTTTTCGAGATGTATGCTTCCGCCAGAAGTTCTTCCGTCTATTTTGCCTCCAACATTGTCAACATTTAAACTGCCGCCGCTGGTTGAAAATTTTTGATCGCCGGTTAAATTGGTTAAGCCGATGCTGCCGCCACTTGTTGACAGATCCGTAGAAACATTTTTAAGCACGAATATTTTAAAAGAAATATTCAAGGCTTTTCTCCAATCAGTAATATTCCGCTTGGATTTTGCATTTGCGATCAATTTATTATTGCTGACCGTAACTGAAAGATCATACATATCTTTTAGCCTCTCATCAATCTCAGCTTTTGAAAGTTCATTTTTGTTTCCATTTGATGATACATATACTTCTACTTTTGTCTCTGCGACTGTGTTTACACCAGTAACAGAAATACTACCACCAGATGTTTGTACTTCTGTACTCTTTACAGATTCACCGCTTAGTGATTTCGTCATGTATGGTTTTTCATCAGACTTAATTTGCGCATTGGCAAAAAAGCTAACTGCAGTGATAAACGCCAATAAAAAAAGCTTTCTCATATATTTCTTTTTAGTTGTTTACAAATTATTCGGTTTTCAAACTTTTAGCTGGGTTTGACATCGCTGCCTTTATTGCTTGTGAACTCACCACAAGAATTGTTATTATGAGTGCACATACACCAGCAGATGCAAATACCCACCAGGATATCCCGATCCGGTAATCATATTTCGCTAACCAACTCTTTAAATAGAAATAGGAAGAAGGAATAGCAAGAAAACAAGAAACAAGAACAAGGAATATAAAATCCTTTGAAAGCATCTTCCAAAGACTCATCACTGATGCACCCAGCACTTTGCGGATGCCAATCTCTTTCGTACGCTGTTCGGCTACAAAACTTGCCAAACCAAAAAGTCCAAGACAAGAAATGAATATAGCAAGGATGGAAAAGTAAGAAGATAACCTGCCGATACGTTCCTCATTTCCAAACTTGTTTGCAAATTCTTCGTCGGTAAAATTGTACACAAAAGGCTGCCTGGGTTGATATTTTTTTAATACACTTTCAATTTTTGTAAGACATGCTTTTGCACTCTTATCCCTGTTCAATCGAATGATCATCAGGTTTTCCTGTTCTCTTGATAAATGATATAAAGAAGCTCGTACAGGATAATATGGCGATTCCACCAACAGATCTTTTACTACCCCAATGATCCTATAAGGAACTTTCTCCCATTCCAGTATTTTACCAACTGGATCTTTAAATCCCAAAAACTTAACAGCTGATTCATTAATAATAAATGCTGTTGAATCAGAAGCAAGGTCGCGGGAAAAATCTCTTCCTTCTTTGATCGTCCAGCCGATAGTTTTTCCATATTCGTATGATACTGCATTATTGGGAAAATCAACTCCCATGTTAGGATCTTTTCCTTCCCAATTAAATCCGCCATTGGTATTCCACACATTTGTAAGCGGACTTTGTGAAATAGCCATTTCAGTAATGACCCTTTCGTTTTTTAATTCGGTTCTAACTGCTTCGTAATGTTTATAAACTTCATCTCCCAGTGGTATCCTGAGCAATCCATCTTTTTGATAACCGATGGGACGATCTTTCGCATATTGTATTTGTTGAAAAACAATAACGGTTCCAATGATCAAGGCAACAGAAACAGTAAACTGAATTACCACCATTACTTTACGTGGAACTGCTGAAAAACGGCCAACTTTAAATGTGCCTTTAAGAATTTTTACCGGGTGAAAAGATGATAGGTAAAGTGCTGGATAACTTCCAGC
>DASYQG010000171.1:0-1932 GCA_036005825.1 Chitinophagaceae bacterium
GCCTACAGTCACACCATCATCAGTATAGCTTACAGAATAAGTAGCACCGGCAGCCAGGCCACTTATTGTTATGTATCCTTCATTACCGTTACATGTTACAGGGTTATTACTTGCAAAAGTTGGTGCTTGAATAGAAAAGAAAGCTTTGTAATAGCTTCCTCCATTATCTAAAACAACCTGGTCGCTGCAACCTGATGTGGATGAATTAGATCCTGAAACATCATAATAAACTTCTAATACGTAACTACCGGGAGCAAATCCTGTAAGATTCACTGGTGCATAAGGGATAGTAGTTCCATCGGAAATAACACGTTGCCAGATTTGGTCTCCTGCCACACAAGCTCCGCCACCTCCGGGAAATTGTCCACTTGGCACGTCACAATCACTATAAAGAGGAAGATCAATGATATTAAAAGCGCCAGGTGTACCGCTTTGCAAATAAATACGGTAATGTAATCTTGCACTACAAACATTCGCCGTACCGGGTGTTTTATTTGTCTTTACTCCTGCCCCTCTTAAAATAAGCGTACCGGAGTTTTGTGTATGCACTCCAAGATTGGCATTTGTAAAAACATTCCCCGCCGGACCAAACAGGTTAGCCGCGGCGCCGCTAGTATTAAAAAAATTACTTTGATTACAATCTGAAATCCAAACGCCTGAAGCGAAGGTTCCAAATGCTTGCCCTGAAGCAAGATTCGAAAACAGTAAAATATTAATAAAGCTCAGTAATACAAATAGTGGCTTTTTCATAAAAGATATTAGATTGGATAGGGTGGATCACATATAGCTACATCCTCTATGTAATTATACTCAAGCGAAAACGGGAATGTTTGAACTTTATTATAGTATTTCTTTTATAAAGTAATAGTCCGATGTACAATTACTACATGTGCATCGGCATTTTTTCCAACTTTCATAATTGGTTTTTCAAAAATGAATATGTTTTTGCTATTCGATTGAGCATAATCAATAAGGGAAAAGCATCTCCTAACATGTTTTAAATTGCTTCATCTTCATAAATTGTAATAATGAAAAAATCAAATCAAATTTTTTCCAGTGTACAATAAAAATAAAAAAGCGTAAATCAGGACAAGTGTAGCTCCGGATCAACTTTCAAAAAAGCTGCTTTTGCCAGAGGCCTGTTTACGGCGTATATTTATATGTAATGCTCCGTGTTCTTGGAAATTCTATCATTTACAAGTGGAACATACAAAGAACGATAATAAAACGAAAGAGATGTTGCGAATTGAAGCATTTAGCGATGGTGTTTTTGGCATTGCTATTACCCTCTTAGTATTGGAATTGATACAAATTTTGCATTCTCAATCGCACGATGGGTTGCTAACAACATTTCTCCACCACTGGCAATCTTTTCTCGCTTTTACGATCGGGTTTATAACAATACTTGTCTGCTGGATAAATCATCATGTTGCGTTTGAATATATAAAGAAGGTGGACACGAAATTAATGTGGATAAATGGTTTCCTGTTGTTTGTAGTAACACTTACCCCATTTCCAACAGCAGTATTAGCCGAGTACCTTGAAAAAGAAAGCCAAACAGCATTGGCAGTTTTTGGCTTCAACTATATTCTCATATCAATCGCTGCCGATGGCATTTGCACATATGCCTATAATCATCATCTCATAGAAGAGGAACAGAGGGAATATTATTATTCCTATAAACTGATCTATCGCTATGCTATATTTTTTACCCTTATTGCGTTCCTACTTTGTTTCGTTTCTATTGTTATTCCACTTGCTTTATATGCATTATTGTTTGTGTTTTTTGCAGCACCAAAAGAATTTTCACTGCGACTTTACAAGATCAGAACAGCGAAAAAAAACAAAATGAAAAAATGAGTAGCACGAACGCATAACTCGAAGGTAAATTCAGTTCATAAAAAATCTCACCTGTATATCTTAACTTCATTT
>DASYQG010000172.1:0-5385 GCA_036005825.1 Chitinophagaceae bacterium
GCAGCAGGATGAATATCAATTCCTGTTTTTGAATGTGCATATTCAGTAATGATACGTGGAAGCAAAGGAATAGTAAGATCAAACAATGCATGTGCTATACGATAAAATGAAATTGCATAAAAACCCGGGTAAGCTCTTATGATCTCAAATCTTGTTCTTGCAGCGGGGTCACCTGCCAACAATGCTTCAATATCTGTATTTAAAATTCTGTATAGTTCAGGAATGTTTCTGAAGAAGTAATCGGCTTTATCTGAATTTCCATTTCCATTGCATCCACTGGTTGCATTTAACAGGTCGATGAGTTCTTTTTTCAGATCTAAGAATTTTGCTTCCACCTCTTCGGTAGAAGAAACATTTATATCAGATTTTTCAGGAAACAAAAGACAGATAAGATCTAAAACCCAGTTAGCGATTTGCTCGTTAGGCGGTACAGTTTCGGTTTCTTTCTGTTGCTGATAAATGAATTTGTAAAATTCTTTTTCCATGCTTTTAGTTTAATGGCGATGCATGGTATAAAATTATCGTATTTATCACACCAATTTGGTAGACTGTTATATTAATTGTTTCCTAAATAAGAAAAAAATACCGGCTGATAGGCCGTCCGGGATTAGTGGTTTGTATAGTTGCTTAAGCATTCCTGTTAACACAGTTAAGATCTTCAAAAGCTACTTCAAGACGTTTTACAAACGTCTCTTCGCCTTTACGCAACCATACACGGGGATCGTAATGTTTTTTATTAGGTTTATCTTCTCCTTCAGGATTTCCAAGTTGTCCCTGCAGGTAGCCTTCCTGTTTCTTATAATTATTTAATACACCTTCCCAGAAAGCCCATTGAAGGTCGGTATCAATATTCATTTTAATGGCGCCGTAACCGATTGCTTCTCTTATCTGATGCTGAGGTGAACCACTGCCTCCATGAAATACAAAATAAACTGGTTGAGGTCCTGTCCTTAATTGTTTCTCTATATAGTCCTGGCTGTTCTTTAAAATCACCGGACGCAATTCAACATTACCGGGTTTATAAACACCGTGGACATTGCCGAATGCAGCGGCAACAGTAAACATTTTTCCAACCTTGCTTAATTCTTTGAATGCATAAGCAACGTCTTCGGGTTGTGTATAGAGCTTTGAGTTCTCAACATCACTATTATCAACTCCATCTTCTTCGCCACCTGTAACACCGAGTTCTATTTCGATACCCATGCCCAGTGGTTTCATACGATTGAAAAACTCAACTGAGGTATGAATATTTTCTTCAATTGGCTCTTCACTCAGATCGAGCATGTGAGAGCTGAAAAGTGGTTGGCCTTTTTCTTTGAAATATTGTTCACCTGCATCGATCAGTCCGCTGATCCATGGTAACCACTTTTTTGAAGCATGATCTGTATGTAAAACCACAGGCACTCCATAATATTTAGCTACATTATGAATATGCAATGCACCAGAGATCCCACCTGAAATATTCGCCTGCAGTTTGTCATTGGGCATTCCTTTGCCGGCAATAAATTGTGCACCGCCATTTGAAAATTGAATGATAACTGGCGAATTTACTTTTGCTGCGGTTTCAAGAGTAGCATTGATCGTGTTTGTTCCAATTGTATTCACAGCGGGTAATGCGAACTGGTTTTTCTTAGCATCGTTATAAAGTGTTTCTAATTCTTCGCCGAACAATACGCCGGCTCTGTATTTACTCATTTGTTTTTTTGTTTGATGATAATGATTTGCAGGTAAGTAATCGTTAATTGGTGCCGCAAGATAATTGATTTAAACACTCATTATCACGAACAAATGTTAGATGAATGTATCATTTTTGATAATGAAAGTAAAAAGTCAAAAGTAAAAATTCAAAGACCCTTAATTATGGCTTTTTGACTTTTGAATTTTGATTTTGGTACTATTTTCCTAATGCCTGTATCACATCATATTTAGTGACGATATGATAATTACCAGCTTCATCCTTACTTAATACAGCACCGTTCTCTTTGTTGATAAGAATGCTGAGTTTTTCAACCGGTGTATTAAATTCAACAAGGGGATAGGGCCGTTCCATTACATTCTCAACTTTTGAATTTTTTATGTCCGGATTAGAAAATATTTTTTGAAACAAACCATTCTCACTGATAGCGCCTATCGGTCCGTTACCATTCATTACCGGAATATTCTCGATATCATATTTCTTCATCATTTCGACAGCTTCTGCAACTGTTTGCGATGGTTCTATGGTCACCAGTTTTTGTTTACCGGTACGACTACTGATAATGTCTTTAAAAGTTTTTACATCAAGAAAACCTCTTTCTATCATCCACTGATCATTATATACTTTAGCAACGTACCTGCTGCCATGATCATGAAATATGCAGACAACAAGGTCATCTTTTTTTAAACGATTCTTTAATTGCATTAATCCCTGTATGCAACTGCCAGCGCTGTAACCGCAAAAAATTCCTTCTTCTTTTGCTAATCGACGTGCCATGATCGCTCCGTCTTTATCGGTGACCTGTTCAAAATGATCGATCACACTCATGTCATAATTTTCAGGTACAAAGTCCTCACCAAAACCTTCACTGATATATGGATGCACTTCATTCATGTCAACTTCACCTGTGCGGAAATATTTTGTAAGTAATGAACCATACACATCGATGGCCCATATTTGTATGGCAGGATTTTTCTCTTTTAAAAACATTGCTGTACCTGTGACGGTACCACCAGTTCCTGCAGTACAAACAAGATGTGTGATCTTACCATCTGTTTGGTTCCAGATCTCAGGCCCCGTAGTTTCATAATGTGCAAGCCTGTTTGCAAGATTATCATATTGATTTGCGTGAAATGAATTTGGAATTTCTTTTGCCAGCCTTCTTGCAACAGAATAATAACTTCTTGGATCTTCAGGCTCAACATTCGTAGGGCAAACGATCACTTCCGCGCCGACAGCTTTTAATATGTCCATCTTTTCTTTACTTTGCTTATCTGTTGTAGTGAAAATGCATTTATAACCTTTAACAATAGCTGCAAGTGCTAAACCCATCCCGGTATTTCCTGAAGTACATTCTATGATCGTTCCACCTGGTTTTAATTTTCCTTCTTTTTCTGCTACCTCGATCATCTTCACTGCCATTCGGTCCTTAATAGAGTTGCCGGGATTAAAATAATCAACCTTTGCTGCCACAGTGCAAGGAAAATCTTTGGTGATCTTATTCAGTTTTATAAGGGGCGTTTTACCGATCGTTTCAAGGATGTTGTTTTTTATATCCATATTCATTGGTTAGATGGCAAAGTTACTTTTTTTAGCCCGAGTATTTAACCGTCATTCGTGAGTAAAATAAAGCCCTTCCTGAAAACAGGAAGGGCATACCGGACTTAGTGACATAATATCACTAATCAACTTTAACAAAGACGGTTTGATTTTAAATTCTAATAAGCTGGGTCAGGCTTGTTTCTGAAACTTTTTTCTTTTGTTGGCAAGAACTCTATCAAGTAACACAAGTCCAAGCAATACATTCACCATCATAAAACCATTTACAAAATTGTTGTTGAAGACCTTGGCGATATCAAAAGTGGAGAAATCTATCAATGGTTTAGAGTTATCCTGGAAATTCCAATCTACTTGTGCAAATCCATAAATAAGAAAAGCGCCAATAAGGGTGAGGAAAAACCCTGCAATGCCCCAGATTATCTTTTTATTTATATAATTCTTAGTTGCCGGCGCAATATGCAACTTCGCAATTTCCTCCATTACATTTTTGGTAAAACGCATAGAGGGTTGTTCCAGTTCGGCAGCATTTAATACTTGATGTATTTCGATCAATTCATGGTATTTATTCTTCCATTCAAGATTGGTTTCTATCATTTTTTGAATGGCTGATCTTTCTTGAGTGGAAGAAACGCCATCAATGTATGACCAAAGTTGCTGCTCAATATTTTGTTGCTGATTCATACTTCACTTTTTAAAAAATATTTTTTACTTCTTCGCTGAAGTTCTTTTCCATTTTATCTTTTAACCTCGCTCTTGCCCGGTGCAATCTCACTTTTACTGTATTTGTTTCAAGCCTTAGTATCCTGGCTATTTCTTCAAGATTCTGCTCGGCTTTATAAAACAGAGTTAGGATCTCAGCATCATCGGGGCTTAGCATAGTAATAGCCTCATTAACCATATTTACTCTCGATTTCTGTTCTACCAAATTTGCCCTGAAACCTGAATCCTTACTATCGGCTACTTCAAAAAACTTTTCATTATCCAACGAATGCACATCCAGTTTCTTTTTTCTTAAAAAAGTAATAGATGTTGTGTTAGCAATGGTGTACAGCCACGTACTGAATTTTGACTCACCTCTGAAATCCGCCAGAGAACGGTAAGCCTTTATAAATACATCCTGCGCCACTTCTTCCGCGTCTTCACGGCTTTTGATCATACGCAGGACAAGGGTAAAGACATAGGCCTGGTAACGGTTTACCAGTTCAGCATAGGCATTCTGCTCACCCTTAAGCACCTTGCTTATGATCTCATTATCACCAAGTCCGGTTGACATTCAATAACTAAGACTACCAAAGATGGTCTTTGGTTACAATAAAGTTAGACCTAATTTCTTCTATTAATTAGTGTGGGCAGGAAGGAAAGAAAAACCGTTCCCTGTAACCCGACATTCAAGCATGTAGTCATAGATGTGTAGATCATTTATTTAAAAGTTCTTTACCGGCTGTAACCTGGAAACAGGAGGTGTAGTCTAAAAGAACAGGAAACAATTTACTAACTATAAAAAATTAAGTTATGCACGGCGGAGAAATTTTAGTTCCAATTTTGATTTGTTTGTCATTATTCGCAATGATATTTGGTATCGTTTATCTCTATAAAAAAGAAAACCTTGCCATGATCGAGAAAGGTATGAACCCTAAGGACAAGTTGTTTCGTCCTGCTCCATTCAGAAGTTTAAAATGGGGCCTGTTGTTGCTCGGAGCAGGTTTGGGATTACTGATCGCCTTTTTCGTTGATATGAATCTTCCTTACAGGATCGAGCCAGCCGGAATTTATTTTGCCTTGATAGCAATGGGCGGTGGCCTCGGTCTTATCGGTTCTTATTTCGTAGAGAAAAAACATTGGTACGACAAAAAAGGTATAAACGGAGAATAAACCCTCAATATAAATTTTCCACCTTATCCTCATCAAGCAATGCGCCACGCGGATTGCTTTTTTATTTTTCTAAAACTTGCAATGCCTTTTTTATAGCAGGATCATCACCATTCACCACTTCATAAAATCCTTTTGATCTCCATTTAAACCTGGCAAGCTGGGCCTTTATTCTTTTTTGCAAATAATCTTTATCAGCCCCGGAAACTTGTTTTAGATCGATACTGTCTTTCGCGGCATAAATTACCAGTTCCTGCCAC
>DASYQG010000173.1:0-2032 GCA_036005825.1 Chitinophagaceae bacterium
ATTGACCATTAAACCTTATCAATTATCATGTCAGAAAAACTTCAACAAGACCATTACAAAGTAAAGGTCAAAGACCAGGAAGAAAACTCTCAATACCTGCAAGGAAGAGGAGCACAGATCAATACAAAAAATAAATTCCTGAAGAATGAAAAAACAAAGGAAAATGTTGAAGCCATCGATGATTGGGAAGAATCAAATGTGCAAACGCAATACCTGGAACAAGAAAGTAAAACAATAGTGAATAAAGTGGAGAGTCCAGACGTAGGAATGATGTACAGTATGAATCCTTATGCAGGTTGTGAGCATGGTTGTATTTATTGTTATGCAAGAAATGTTCATGAGTATTGGGGCTATAGTGCAGGGCTAGATTTTGAAAGAAAGATCATCGTCAAAAAGAATGCGCCGCAATTGTTACGCAAATTTTTAATGCACCCGAAATGGGATGCAACTCCGATCATGTTAAGTGGTAATACAGATTGTTATCAACCAGCCGAACAAACATTTCGTTTGACAAGAGGGTTATTAGAAGTATGTAACGAATTCAATCAACCAGTTGGTATACTTACAAAAAATTCATGGATACTGAAAGACAAAGATGTGTTACAGGAAATGGGGAAAAAGAAAATTGTTTCGGCAATGGTTTCCATTACTTCTTTTAATGAGGACCTGAGAAGAGTGATGGAACCGCGAACAACCACAGCCAAACAAAAATTGAAAGTGATCAATGAATTAAGTTCTGCTGGCGTAAGAATGGGCATAATGATGGGACCAATGATCCCAGGATTGAATGAACACGAAATGCAACGGATCATGAAAGAGGCTAGAGATAACGGGGCAACTTTTACAGCTTATACTTTCATTAGATTGAATGGTGCTATAAAATTTTTATTTCATGACTGGCTCTATAAAAATTTCCCTGACAGAGCAGATAAGGTTTGGCATCTGATAGAAAATAGTCATGACGGAAAAGTAAATGATTCCCGTTATGGCATTCGTATGCGTGGCGAAGGAGCAATTGCACAAATGGTTGCACAGCAGTACAAAAAGTATGGAAAGATTTATGGAATGAATGCTGAGGAGTGGAGTTTAGATACAAGTATCTTCAGAAGACCCGGAGGTCAAATAAAAATGTTCTAAAAAAATATTTTTTAAAAATTCTTTATAAAAATTTGGCAGCAACAAAAAATTAGTTCAATCTTTGCATCCTCAAAACAAAAACATGTTACGCAGACAGCTACATATTGAAACACTGAATTGGTTTAGTCCCAAAGGAGACGATACCATTTGCGGGGCATGTTCTGAATAAGTGTAAAAGCTAATTCGATATAACCGATACCCCGCAAGAGATTGCGGGGTTTTGTTTTAATATGAAAAAATTAATTGGGCTGGCTTGTGTAAAGCGAACAGAATTGAATCTATAAGAACGAAACAAAATAATATGCTGACGCAATTACGATATAAACGATTTAGAACGATGAATGATCTGTCATCGATGCTTGATTGCCATTGGTATGCGAAGCAGGGAAGTAGTATTGTGCCCATAGGTAATGAGAATGATGATATTCATAAGTGGCCGGATTGTATCTATTCATAAACATCTTTTGGATGAATGTTAGAGCCCGGTCGCAACACGACCGGGTTTTTTTATTTAATGATCAATAAAACAGGAATTATGTTTTTCAATTTATTCAAAACAAAAGTATCCAAGGTGAATACTTTGTTCTTTGGTCACTATGTTGACCCAAAGGTTTTTTATGCTGTTCAATTTAATAGAGTACCATGTATCAGCTTTATTGGTGAACTGGAAGCGGGTAAAGCATTTGATTTTATTCAAAGCACTTATCGTAACCAGGTAACTGGTATCTATCAGCACAACTATTTTGATCACGATAAAAGAGATTTCTTTTTTAATAACACAGTGTTTGTATTGAAGAATAAAAGACTGATAGAATTAGGAAATAACTATTGCCAGGTATTGTATACAAAGGATCAGCATGGATGGGGACAAACAATAATAAAAGAATTATCTGTT
>DASYQG010000174.1:0-1555 GCA_036005825.1 Chitinophagaceae bacterium
AAAAAGTTTTAGAAAAGGAGAAAAGATCAGCCCATTGGGCGCTGCCTTTGTTTCTGACAAACCTTCTTATTTAACTGTTCAAACAGGAAACAAAACGCACATTGCGTTGCATCCTTATTTCCTGCAATACATCAATCACGGATGTGATCCCAATTGTTTTTTTGACACAACAAAAATGGAAGTAACTGCTTTGCGTGACATTGAAGAAGGCGAAGAGTTCACTTTCTTTTATCCATCCACTGAATGGAACATGGCAAGCCCTTTTCAATGCTATTGCAATCAACCCGGCTGTCTTGGTTTTATCAATGGAGCTTCACACATTCCTGAAGAAATACTCAAGCGGTATAAGCTGAGTGATTTCATTAAAAGGAAAATCCATTATCGCCAGCGCAAATTGAAAAGAGCGTAACGCTATTTCAGCTGTTTTAAAATTTCCTCGATTGCTTTATCCAATTGCGGGTCGCGGCCATTTAGTTTATCATCAAAACTATTGATGATCAAAATATCCGGTTGTACTCCTGTTTTTTCCAGGTCCTTTCCATCAAGTGAATAACAGCCCCATGCCGGCATACGAACGGATGAGCCATCCACCAAACTAACTCCGCTGGTGAATATTATCCAACGATAAGTTTCATTGCCAACGATCTTTCCAAGTTTCAATGCTTTAAAACCCTGCGAGGTCATTTCAGCATCGCTTAATGATTGTTCATTTATTAATAAAACGATCGGCTTATCAGCGGGGGAAAAGTTTGATTGAGGCGTTAACTGTCCCTCCCGGTATTTCCATTGCAAATAACTGCGCTGGCTTAAAAATTTCAATACTTCATCATGTACATTGCCACCGGTATTATAACGCAAGTCAAATATCAATGCATCTTTTTTATTTAGTTCCTGTGTCATATCAATGATGAATTGGTCAAGTTCAGGTTGCCCCATATTCTTCATATACCCGTAAGCAATTCTTCCTTTCCCTTTTTCATCAACTCTCTTCTGATTATTATCGATCCATTCATCATAAAGATTAGTAAATAGTGTCGCCTGCGGATGAATTTTTATATTCACCATTTGCCCATTACGATTAAAAGTCAATCTTAACTCCCTGTCTCTTGATGGTACTGTGAAATAATAATTCCTATCTATTTTCTTATCTACTGCTTCATCATTCACCTTTACCAATACATCCCCCGGTTTTATGTCTATTGATTTCCTGTCAGCAACAGATCGGCGTGCTATATATTTTACTTTATACGGATCATCATTATCAAAGATGATCCCTGTTTCCATTGTTTGATTTTGCAATGCAATAGTTTCATCAGTACCAAATGTGCCAAAGCCCTGGTGAGATGAATTCAATTCGCCCAGCAAATCATTGAGCATTATTCGGAGGTCAGCACGATTATTTAAAAAAGGTAAGAACTGTTTGTAATAATCTCTTGTTTTCGTCCAGTCCAGGCCATGAAATTTATCATCATAATAACCCTCTTCCATTTGCGCCCATGCTTCATAAAACATTTGCGTGAATTCTTCTGAAAGATTTCTTCTGAAAGTATAGCTG
>DASYQG010000175.1:0-2392 GCA_036005825.1 Chitinophagaceae bacterium
GCACTCAAAGCCGGGCACCCTGTTGAACTTGTTGCCATTACTTCCATTGCAAAAACATTAGGTGCTCCTTCTGTTTCAGCCCAAACTTTAGCATTGGCACAGGAGCATTTGAAAGAAGTGATCGTCGTTACAGATGATGAAGCGGTGCAGGCATTGAAATTTATTCTTGAGCGATTGAAGGTATTGACTGAACCGGCAGCTTCCTGCACCTTAGCAGCTGCTTCGCGGTTAAAAGATCAATTCAACAAGGATAACAACTTAGTGTTGATCTTTTGCGGAGGTAATCTTTCGGTGGATGATCTATGTAAATATAGTAGCCAGGTTTAAAACTTTAAACTGTTACAGTCACACGTAAAAATGTAGCTGTTATCGAAGTTGTATTGTTGGTGCCACTTTTATTTTGACTATTAAATAAATTTTCCAGCTCTTGTTGCAACTCGGCCGCCTTACCATTCTTTTCTGCCGCCTCAAATGCATTCATAGTAGGGCCATAATAATTTTTAAAGATCTTGACGAACTCAGCTGGTGAATAAGGGGCATTGAAAGTAAAAGTGTCCTTAACAAAAGAGATATTTTCTTTTGGTATACCGGCTTTATCAAAACGATCTGTAACATGTTCCTCCAAACCCCATAACATAGGACTGATAAAACCTTCCGGCGGTGGTGGTGTGTACGCAGAACTGATCTTTAGTATTTGCGCCACAAGTGTTGGATCTCCGGGTATCCAGTTTCCCATAATGATCCTTCCACCGGGTTTTGTCACCCGAACCATTTCTTTTGCTACATCAAATGGCTTTGGAGCAAACATGGCACCGAAGATGGTGACCACAAGATCGAATGAATGATCTTTGAAACCGTTAAGATCTGTTGCATCACCTTCCTGGAACACACAGTTTGCAAGTCCCTCATCTTTTGCGCGGTCGTTTCCTGCTGCAACAAGATTGCTGGCTATATCAACACCTAAAACATTTGCACCAAGTTTTGCTTCCGGTATTGCTGTGGTTCCATCACCCGATCCAAGATCAAGTACATTTAGACCTTTTGTGATGCCGATCTTTGATACGAGCGCCTCACCACTTTCACGCATAGTTTCAGCTATCCGGGTAAAATCACCCTTTTCCCATAATGCTTTGTTTGGATTCATTTGTTCAAATTTTAAAGTATAGAATAAAAGTCTTTTAAATCAGCGGATCCTCAACGGAAAAAATTGTTAAGCTACTTTGTTATAAACTTCCAATTGATACTCCAATAAATTTTTAAAGCTTTGAAACCGATAATTACTAATCAAATCAAGCGAGTCTATCGATACAGAATGAATGTCTTTTAATTCTGTATCGAAAAATTGATTATCTGAAAAAAAGAAATAATCAGTTTTTTTAAACCTCTCAATAGTGGTTTTTAAACTCTCATTTGTATCAAAAACGCCTTTTGCTGACCAGTGTTGTAAAAGAGGTTTTAAATTATCACTTTCTGTTCTTAACGCCGAAGCCATTTCTCTCGCTTTATCTATACTTACTTTTTGACCGTGTAAAAGGGGAGAAAGAATATTTATTACCTGTCTGCCAATGGCGAAAGTTAGATCAGCTTTTTTTTGGTTTTCAAAAAGTGTAATGTATTTTTCTTTTAATGTGTTTTCAGCGCCAATTTTCCCCGCAGCTTTAAAGAAAAAGCGAACAATTTTTTCTTCGTGTAGCTGGATTTGGTTTTTTTGAATTTCAATTTCTGTATTCAGTTTTTCCAGTAGGGCAGGGGCCTCATCCTTTTTATATTTTTCGCCGTCAAAATCAAGATTTTTTACATCAATTTGTTTATTAATGATCGCTTGTAAAATTTGTGAATCCTCCTTGTTTGAGTTAAGCTGTTTGCGCATAGCAATTTTCTCTGCTGCGAATAATTTTTCAAATTCATTTTTCGTTATTTGCTGTTCGTCGCTTCCGGTCAAAACCTTATTGATGTCCATTTCATTCAACTGCTGATTATCATAATAGCCATTGTACGCTTCCGGAAGTTTATTGGAAACAATAGTATTTAAAAATCGTTCTTTAAATTCTATCCCTGGTATTGATCTTACTTTTAAATCGACCGGAGCGTTTCTATACAGGATATTGGTGATATCCTTTTGTAATTTTTCAGGGTTGTCAAAGATCATCCAGGCCGATTCATTTTCAGGTGTTGCTTCAACATGCAGACTATTCAAATGCCTCTCCCTGTCTTCTCTTGTAGGATGAGAGGCCCATTGATTTTTTATGTTCACCCTGCGGGTTTGAAAGTTATTAAAAAATGCTTCATCGGCTACCGGAACATTTAATTGCAATGGTAAATTGAAATCTTCAGCATATTGTTTCATCACAATATGATGGTTAGCATAAACATTTTCAAAGACATCGCCATT
>DASYQG010000176.1:0-2965 GCA_036005825.1 Chitinophagaceae bacterium
GAATGTTTAAATTCGTATCACAAATTCATAAGCGACATGGAAAAGATCTTCAAGTTTGATAGCGTAAGTGAATACAATGCATTGAATGATCATGAAACATTTCACCCATTAGTAACAGTAATTGATTTTTCAAAATCCAAATCATGGGCATGGCCCGGTGGTGAGGCAAAAACAATAAAAGTCAACTATGGATTATACTGTGTTTTCTTGAAAGAGATCAAATGCGGGGATTTAAAATATGGTTGCAACTATTACGACTACCAGGAAGGTTCATTAGTTTTTATTTCGCCGGGGCAAATGATAGAAGTAGAAGATTTCGGACAAAACTTTCAACCGAAAGGCTATGTGCTGATGTTTCATCCTGATCTGATACATGGCACTTCACTGGGAAAACATATTCAGGAATACACCTTCTTTAGCTATCAATCGAATGAAGCACTTCATTTATCAGAGCAGGAAAGAAAAATTGTGTTGGATTGTTTTTCTAAAATTGAATATGAATTAGAACGGGCAATTGATAAGCACAGCAGAAAACTTATCGTGTCTAATATTGAAATGTTGTTAAACTACTGCGTTCGTTTTTACGATCGTCAATTTATTACCCGTGATAATGTACATAAAGGTGTTTTAGAAAAGTTTGAAGACCTGCTACATGAATATTTTCAATCAGAGAAACCGCAAACAATTGGGTTGCCTTCTGTAGCATGGTGTGCAGGTGAATTAAATTTATCAGCAAATTACTTTGGTGACCTGGTAAAAAAAGAAACAGGTAAAACTGCCCAAGAGTATATACAATCGAAAGTGATCGATGTGGCGAAAGAAAAAATATTTGACATAAGTAAATCAGTTAGTGAAGTTGCTTATGAATTGGGCTTTAAATATCCACAACACTTTACTCGTCTCTTCAAACAAAAGACGGGTCATACTCCTAATGAATACAGATCACTTAACTAAAGTGACTAAATATTCTGCACTTTTACAGAAAATATTCTTGGAATAAAATTTCATTTGACTTGTTCAGATATAATGGATGACTCCCGAAGAGTAAGTCGCACCAACAACTGAACTTATATTAACTTCGATTGTTGGTACCACACACACAACCTATGCGACATACCAACAATGGCATAAACTAATCATCATCACATGAACTACACAAGAAATGAATTTTTAAAACTTACAGGACTTAGTGCAGCCGCTGTTATGGCCGTTACGACTGGCAGCAGTTTTGCAAAAAATCCTGTAGCCAGTGATTTTAAATTTACTTTAGGCTTAGCTTCTTATACCACACGGAATTTTAGTCTGGATGATACTATTAAAATAATGCTGCGTCTTGGCCTTACCAGTGTTTCTTTAAAAGATAAGCATATGCCTTTGGATGCATCTGCAGAGGACATAAAAAAAACGGCAGACAAAGTAAGAAGTGCCGGGTTGAACTTATACGGCGCCGGTGTGATCTATATGAAGACTGCAAAAGAAGTGGAAAATACTTTTGCTTACGCAACCAGTGCCGGGCTGGAAATGATCATTGGTGTACCCAATCATGAGTTATTGCCGCTGGTTAATGAAAAAGTTATAAGCACGAATATAAAGCTGGCTATTCACAATCATGGCCCGGGTGATAAATTGTATGCAAGCCCGGATGATGTATATGAAAAGATAAAGAGCCTGGATAAAAGAATAGGATTTTGTATTGATGTCGGCCATGTGCAGCGACTGCATCAAAACCCCGCAGCTATGCTGGAAAAATATAAGGACCGCCTTTTTGATATACATATGAAAGACGTGGTAGGCGAAACCGAAGAAAACTCTCCTGTAGAAAATGGGCGCGGCATCATTGATATTCCAAAAGTTTTGACGACCCTGAAAAAAATAAAATATAATGGCAATCTTGCTTTTGAATATGAGAAAGATGGCAATGATCCTTTACCGGGCCTGGCTGAATCAGTGGGTTATGTCCGTGGTGTGATCAAAATGATCTGATAAAAATAATTTTTCATTTCTCATGAGCACAGCCTTTCATCGAAGAAAATTTTTAACCTCCGTGATGGGCATACCAGCAGCGGGTATGCTGATGGGTGCTAATGCAAAAGATGAGTATACAAAAAAGATAATAGCAAAAGGACTAAAAACAAGTCTTAATGCTTATTCATTTAACAAGTCGCTTACGGATGGCAGCATGTCTATTGATGAACTGATCGGGTTTTGTTCAGCTACAGGTTTTGATGGTGTTGACATCACTGCTTATTATTTTAAAGGATACCCGGAGATTCCACCAGACGATTATTTATTTGATATAAAAAGAAAAGCATTTAAAGCCGGCCTGGAGATAACGGGCACGGGTGTAAGAAATGATTTTACAATTGCTGATAAGGCCAAACGTGAAGGGGAAGTACAACTGGTAAAAAACTGGATCGAGGCCGCCTCAAAAATGGGTGCGGCTGTATTAAGGATTTTTTCAGGTACACAAAAAAATGAAGGCATACCAAGAGAACAGGTAACAGAATGGATGCTAAGGGATATTCAAACCTGCGTGGATCATGGCAAACAGCATGGCGTTATCATTGGCATGCAAAATCATAATGACTTTATTCAAACCGCTGATCAGATTATCAGCATCGTTGAAACAATTAACTCTCCCTGGTTCGGGATCATTTTGGATATCGGCAGCTACAGGATCAATGAGCCATTTGCAGAAATTGAAAAATCAATAAGACATGCGGTTAATTGGCAGGTAAAAGAAAAAATGTTTATTAATGGTAGGGAGACAGATACCGATTTGAACAAACTTATAAACATGATTAAAGCTTCAGGCTACCGGGGATATTTACCCATAGAAACGTTGGGTGAAGGCGATCCGAAAATAAAAGTGAAAGCATTGTTTGAAAAAATTCAAAAAGCATTGCAGTAAAAAATTACTGAATTTATCAGCAAACTATTTTGGCGACCTTATAAAAAAAGAAAC
>DASYQG010000177.1:0-11414 GCA_036005825.1 Chitinophagaceae bacterium
CGGTGATCTCTATCTTGGAAAAACAACTGTTCTATGTAAAGACACTCCAGCTTTTATTGCAAATCGAATTGGTGTATTTGGTATCATGTCACTTTTTGGATTGGTTGATAAACTTGGATTGACCATCGATGAAGTTGATGCGCTGACCGGACCGATAATTGGTCGTCCAAAATCTGCAACCTTCCGAACAGCAGATGTTGTTGGTATAGATACATTGGTAAAAGTTGCAAAAGGAGTTTATGATAATTGTCCAACTGACGAAGCAAGAGACGTGTTTAATATTCCTTCCTGGTTAAATAAGTTAGTTGAGAACAATTGGCTTGGTGATAAAACAGGGCAAGGGTTTTTCAAAAAAATAAAATTGCCTATCACTGCCGGCAGCCCTGAAGAAAGAAAATCTGATAAAGAGATACAGGTACTGGATTTAAAAAAATTTGAATACGTGCCGAGGGCTAAAGCAAAGTTTGCAACAGTAGAAGCAGCAAAACCAATTGACGATCTATATACACGATTAAAAATGCTTGTTTCCGGGCAAGATAAAGCAGGTGATTTCTATCGCCATTTTCATTATGGGCTTTTCTCTTATATCTCACATCGTGTTCCGGAGATCAGCGATGAACTCTATCGGGTTGATGATGCTATGATGGCAGGCTTTGGCTGGGAAATCGGTGCTTTTGAAAGTTGGGATGTACTTGGTGTAGCAAAAACTACGGAAGCAATGAAAGCTACCGGATATAAAGTGGCCCCATGGGTAGATGAAATGTTAGCAGCTGGTAATAAATCATTCTATAAAATAGAAGGCGGCAAAAAATTATATTATGATCAAAATAGCAAAACATATAAACCATTACCTGGCGCTGATGCATTTATAGTAATGAGCAATTACCAGGATAAACAGATCTGGAAAAATGGAAGTTGTAAGTTGTATGATCTTGGAGATGATGTTTTAGGGCTGCAATGGTTTACAAAGATGGGAAGCATCGGTGGCGACGTGCTTGCTGGAATTCAAACAGCAATTGATAAAGCCGAAAAGAATTACAAAGGATTGGTAATTGCCAATGAAGGCGCCAATTTTAGTGCAGGTGCAAATGTTGGAATGATATTCATGCTTGCCATTGACCAGGATTACGATGAAATTGATTTTGCTATTCGTCAATTCCAAAATACAATGATGAGGGCAAGATATTCTTCTGTGCCTGTTGTTGTAGCACCGCATGGATTGACATTAGGTGGAGCTTGTGAATTAAGTCTTCATGCGGATAAATGTTGTCCTGCTGCAGAAACATATACGGGACTCGTTGAATTGGGTGTTGGATTGATCCCCGGTGGTGGTGGCACAAAAGAATTTGTATTAAGAGCATCAGATGAAATGCATGAAGATGAGCCGGAAACTATTACACTTAAAAATAGATTTCTTTCTATTGCAACTGCTAAAGTAGGAACATCTGCATTTGAAGGATTTGATATTGGTATTTATCGAAAAGGATTAGATGAAGTTGTAATGAACCAGGGAAGAAGAATTGCAGAGGCAAAAAGATCGGTGATCGAGATCTTCGATTCTGGTTATTCAATGCCTGTTCAACGCAAGGATGTAAAAGTTCTGGGGCAATCTGCATTGGGTGCTTTATATGCAGGTATTAATGGAATGTGGAGAGCTAATTATGCAACTGATCATGATGTAGTAGTTGCGAAAAAATTGGCGTATGTCATGTGTGGTGGCGACTTAAGTGAAGCTTCTTTAGTCTCAGAACAGTATTTGCTCGATCTTGAAAGGGAAGCTTTCTTATCTCTATGTGGTGAAAAGAAAACATTGGAAAGAATTCAATCAGTATTAAAAGGAGGAAAGCCTGTTAGGAACTAAAAATTGGGATTAATAATTAAGAATTATAATTTTAAGCGTTAACGAGAACTAACGCTTTTTTTATGATCTCAAAAAGAATATTTCTTTACAGGCTTTATATCGTTTTTACTATTGTCGTCATCTGGGTACTGTTCAGTTTAGTACTTCTTTATAACATAGTGGAAGTTGACAAGGGAGTGTTGGAAAGCAGAAGACTCAGTTTCTTTTCTCTTGCATTTGCTATCATTGGAACTATTGTAGTAGGTGCAGAAGCATTCTTTTTGAAAGATGCTTTTCGAAAATTACCAATATGGCTTTCCACAATTTTAAGAATGACACTGACATTTATTCTGTTTCTCCTGGTCTCGGTTATTGTGCTGCTTGCATATTGGATTTTCCGTTACCAACGTGAGCTTAGCTTTATTGAATTTGAAAGAGACTTTGTTCAAAAAGTGATCCTCACACCTAGTTTCCTGATGGGTATGGTCGATCTTGGCGTATTGTCATTTGTCTCGATCCTTGTACTTGAAATATCTGATAAATACGGACCCGGTGGATTAAGGAATTTAATTCGTGGCCGTTACCATAAACCCAGAAAGGAGAACAGGATATTTCTTTTTCTTGATATCAATGATTCTACTACAATAGCAGAAAAGATCGGGCATGAAAAATATTTCAATATGCTCCATGATTTTTTTGCTGACATTACTGAACCTATCCTTGCTAACTGGGGGCACATCTATCAATATGTTGGTGATGAAGTTGTGATCTGCTGGAAGAATAATCACAAAAACAAACACAGATGTTTGAAATTTATCAACGATTCCCTTAAAGCCATCAAAAGAAAAGAGAATTATTACATGAAGGAATACGGCGTTGTTCCATCCTTTAAGGCTGGCGTGCATGCCGGGGATGTAACAGTTGGTTATATTGGCATTATAAAAAAGGAGCTTGTATTTAGTGGCGATACGCTTAATACAACAGCCAGGATCAGGAGCAAATGTCATGAACTAAAACATTCATTCATATTATCCGTCGATTTTCTTCATGATTTTGACGTTCCGGAAACATACAGTGTGAATGAAATTGGTGAAATGGAATTCAAAGGACGTAAGGAAAAATCCAGGGTGTATTCTTTAGAATTAAATTGATAATTTTATGAACAGTGACCTCTCCACGTTTCCTTATGACTTCACGAAGAATCATTAATTACAGGCTTATTATACTTACAAACATCTCTATCATCTGGGTGGTGTTTGCCTTTCTTTTTTTATACAATATCATCTTAATCAATAAAGATGATATGACCGGACACTCACTCATCATCTTTTCACTTGCTTTTGCTATCATTGGGTTTGTTGTGTCAGCTGCATTAGTATTTTACCTTAAAACTGCTTTTCGTCATTATCCTTTTTGGCTGTCAGTCATTTTGAAAATGCTTTTAGCCTTTGGGCTGTTCCTGCTAATTGCGTTTGTAATGCTGGCAGGTTATTATGCTTTCGGTCAACCCGAATCGTTAAATGATTTTGCTGGTATTTTTTATCACCAGGTTTTTCTTTCAAAGGCATTTATGATATTCATGTTCGATCTGGGCATTATGACTTTGTTGACTATAGTTATCTTAGAAGTAATCGATAAATATGGACCCGGCGGATTTTGGAGTATGATTAGAGGCAAGTACAATAAACCAAGGATCGAAAACAGGATCTTTATTTTCGTAGATATAAACAATGCAACGACTATTGCTGAAAAACTTGGACATACAAAATACTTCAGGTTGCTAAGAGATTTTTTTGCTGAGATAACTATTCCGATTCTTGCTAATGGTGGAGAAATATATCAGTATGTTGGCGATGAAGTTGTACTCTCCTGGAAAAATACTCCGCTCAACAAACAAAAATGTTTTAAGTTTTTGCGCCAGGCATTTTTTTTATTGAAACGCCGTGAGCCAAAATTCATGAAGCGATATGGGATTTGCCCTACTTTTAAAGCCGGAATACATTCCGGGGAAGTAACTGCCGGGGTAATTGGGATCGTAAAAAAAGATCTTGTTTACAGTGGCGACACCTTAAATACTACTGCCCGTATAAGAAGTAAATGTCATGAATTGGAAGAAGCGTTTGTTGTCTCCGGCGATTTTCTTAATGAGTTTTCAACCCCTTTTGCTTATAAAGTCAATGAAATTGGTGAAATGGAATTAAAAGGAAAAGCAGAAAAGGAAAAATTGTACTCTGTGATTTTTGAGTAAGGAATCTTTTGTCATTTGCGGCCTCCATAAACTATTTATTGAAGGTTTATGCCGCTTCGGTATCGTTTTTGTATTCGAGTGTAATCTATTAATAACCCAATATGCGAATTCCCGTTGAACGTAAACCTGTAAAGATCTATCCAGATCCAACAAGAGTCATTGCACGATTCTTTTTTTATGGAGATGACCGAGCAAAAGAAGTCATAAAGAAAGTGATGAATTTAACTGAGGAAGAAGTTGCTGGCTTCATTCTTCCCACTTTACAGGAATACTCAAAACGGCATCGGCGGATCACCGCTATATACTCTCGTCATTGCGAAAGACTCCAGAAACTTTTATCTGGAATTGGGATTGATATTAATTCCCTATCCCAATACCGAAAGCTCCTGATCGGTTCTTATTTTACACATGAATATTCTATTGAATCTTCTGCTTTTTTTAATCCATCTTGCGTTGAAGATCCGGATCAGTCTGAATTAGTAGAAGGACAAAAAAGAGTGATCATCAGTTTCAGAGCAGTTGGCGAAGGGCATATTTCATCGATTGCATTCCGCAGGGCAATTATTGATCATAATAATAACATTACTGTTATACCTGCAGGAGAGTATATTGATGAAGCCGAGGTAATACGTAATGCCATCTATAAAAAAGAACTTTTTTTTAATAAGGCCATTGAATCAAATATTGCACCTGACGTTATAGAAGAAATAAAGAGTAAACTTTCAGATCTTTTTGAATACCTGACTCTTCAGGTTTTGATAAAAAAAATGATCGAGAAAGAAACAGTGGAATTAAGAAAGGTTGAGTTAAACAAAGTTCTCTGGTTGGCCGACGTATACCATGAAATCATTTTTTCGCTTGATACAGATATTTCCGATCGTGTGATCTTTCCAATTTCAGAATTTGAGAGAAATGGCATTGAAGATGCCCGGTTTGTCCGGTTCACAGAAGATAATGGCAAAATAATTTATTATGCCACTTATACTGCTTATGATGGAATGATAATACTTCCAAAACTATTGCAGACTTCAGACTTCTATGACTTTAAAATAAGACCCCTGTATGGCCCAGGTGCGCTGAATAAAAACCTGGCTCTTTTTCCACGACGGATTGATGGCAAATATGCAATGATGTCCCGGATTGATGGAACGAATAATTATATCATGTATTCCAAAAATGTGCTTATTTGGGAAAACCCGCAATTATTACAAGAGCCAAAATATCCATGGGAATTCATACAAATAGGTAACTGCGGATCACCAATTGAAACAGAACATGGCTGGTTAGTTATCACGCATGGGGTGGGCTCTATGCGCCGCTATTGTCTTGGAATTAGTTTGCTTGATCGAAATGATCCTTCTATCGAGATCGGAAGATTAGATGAGCCGATCTTAATGCCAAACGAAGATGAACGGGAAGGTTACGTGCCTAATGTGGTTTATTCATGTGGCTCAATCATTAATAATGGAAAACTCATTATCCCTTACGGATTAGCTGATCATTCTTCTTCATTTATGTCAGTAGACCTTAATGCGCTGCTGGATAAATTACGAAGTCATCGTTTGTGAATGATCTGCTCATAAACATCAATGTAATCCTTCACCATTCTTTCAATTGAAAATTTTTCTTTTGAATGGAGATGACAGGAATGTCGGTCAATTTTGGAAATCCCCAAAACGGCTTCAACAGCTTCTTTAACATCCTTCACGAGAAAACCAGTCTTTTCATGGTCGATCAATTCAGGCATTGACCCTTTATTAAAAGCAATTACCGGTGTGCCACATAGCATCGCCTCAGCAACACTTAAACCAAAAGGTTCATGAAAATTTATTGGATGCAATAAGGCAAGTGCATATCGTAATAAGATATTTCTCTTCTCAGGATCGGCAGCGCCTAAGAAAACGATATCATTACTTAAGCAAGGTTCTACTTTTTCCTTGAAATAAGTTTTATCCTGGATAATTCCAGCAATGAGTAAACGATGCCTTGATTGTTTAGCGATCTCGATTGCTTCTACCGTACCCTTATCCGGGTGTATGCGGCCAAAATAAAGCAGGTAATCATCGGGTTTATCATTAAAACTGAATTGAGTTGTATCAACCCCATGATAGATATTAGCGATATAGTTCAATTCAGGTGAACGATCCGCATAGCTAATGGAGACATAATGATTGTTTGAATTATATTTTTTATAAACAGGAATAATGTTTGGTGAAGAGAACCCATGTATGGTTGTTACAATTGGTGTAGAAATAAGTTTGGAATAAGTTAAAGGAAGAAAATCAAAATGATTATGTATGAGATCAAATTGCCCGGCTTGTTCTGCCAGGTTACTAATATGAAGGCATTCCAAAACCTTTGCATCCTGATCTTGATCTTCTTCATATCCTCGCGGTATGACTGCTTCTAAACTTGCTTTAGTAATGGAGTCTGCGGTAGCAAATAATGTTACATCAATCCCTGCTTTAACCAATCCCTCTGTAAGATTTGATGCTACCTGTTCCCATGGTCCATAATGCCTCGGCGGAGTTCGCCAGGCTATTGGAGATAACATTGCTACCTTCATGATTGAGCAAACGATTCGATCGTTGGTGACAAATGATATTGAAACTGGTATTCTTTTTCAAATGCCTTCAGAACTGTCAGATAAGAAATAATGTATGCCAATGTACTTTCAGCTCCCTGGTTACGATTGATCCCTGTTGATTGCAATCCATCACAGCAACCTTTGGTTTCATGATCATATAATGGTACTCTTAAAGAATTTTCACCCAAAAACCATAGGTAGCTTCTAAACATTTTTTCAATATACTTCGGATCTTGTGTTGATTCAAAGGCCTGGAAGTATACCAATACCATTCCCATAGTTTCGATAGCTTGCTGATCATATAATGGCAAATGTTTTCCATTATTCCGGTCATGCCATTTGTCATTTCCTATTGGTGTAAAATAATCGTTTCTAAAAGTAATTTTCTCCAGGAAACTCAAAGATTCAATAGCCACTCTCTTTACTTCTTCATCTCCTGTTATTTCTGCCGAATGAAATAAAGCAAGTGGTAAAATAGCATTATCGTAAGTTAAAATATCCTCAAACCATTGCCACTTATTATCGGGGCGTGTTTTATAAGAATCCATCAATAGCGAGGTTAATCTATTCAATATCCTGCACATTTCTTCGTGACCCGGACGTGCCCGCAAAAAATAGGAAACACCGATCAATGTATTTGCATATCCCCTTAAGCTTTTGATCGCTTCGAAATGTTTTATTGAATGATGATATAACTCATCAGCAAATTCCCGATAAGAATTAGCGGGAGGATTTGAGATCAAAAAACCAAGTGCCCAGATAGTACGACCGAAAGCATCCTCAGAAGCAATTTCATCAACATATCTTCTATCGAAACTGAGAAAATTTACAAAATTTCCATCAGCCTTTTGCATATACTGGATGTAACTCAGATATACAGGTAAAAGTTTTAATGCCTCCTGGTTTTTTTTCTGCTGACATAACATTATTGTCATGATAAGTGCACGGGCATTATCATCAAGACAATAGCCTTCTTTAAGATTTGGAATTCCGTATTTAGCATGCTGTACAATTCCCGTATCATCTGTTAATCGTAATACATGTGACAAACTGAATTTAGGCATCAGGTCCGGATCAATGATCTGCTTTATTTCTTTTTTCTCTGCAACATGTGTACTCACTACTTCATCTAATAATGATAAAAATTTACCGGCAATATTTGGCCAACGCAGACGCTTGCCATATTCATATGCATTTTCCTTTAGCTCAGCAAGCTTCTGCGGGTTATCAAAAAGATTGTTGACTATAGAGGCAAGCCCATTTGCATCTCTGAAATCAAAAAACAATCCCCTGTTCTCATCCAGCAATTCGGATGCATGCCAGTAGGGAGTGGATAAACAAGCAGCGCCAGCACCAATAGCATAGGACAGTGTACCGCTGCTTATTTGTGCCTCATTTATATAAGGAGTGACGTAGATATCTGTTGCAGAGAGATAATTTATCAGCTCCTTCTCAGGCAAAAATCGGTTAATGAATAAAAGGTGCTTGTCTACTTTCAATTCAGATGCCAATAATTTAAGACTATCGCGATATTCTTCTCCATACATTCTTGCTACAACAGGATGTGTATTTCCAACTATCGCATAAACAGTGTCAGGATGTTTAGCTACTATTTTAGGCAATGCCCTGATAACTGTTTCCAATCCTTTGCCCCTATTGATAAGACCAAAGGTCATTAACAGTTTTTTATTTTTAAATGATGGAAAATTTCGAACCGGGTTAACTATAGGTTGGTCAATATCGGGAACACCATGTTCGATCAGTTCTATTTTTTCAGCAGGGACGTGATAAATAGTAGTAAGAAAATTTATTGATCGTTTATTAAATACCACTAATTTGGCCGATTGCTTCGCAATTTCCTGGATAATTATTTTTTGAATAAATGTTGGTTCTTTTAAAATAGTATGTAAGACAGTTACAACCGGTTTTTCAAGTCGGTGCAATAACGGCAATATGTATATTCCGCTTTGACCGCCAAATATTCCGAATTCATGCTGAAGAATGCAAACATCTGTACTGCTGTTATTAATAAGCTCTGCCGCTTTTAAATAATCTCTTTCATTTTCCTGTCGAATGATAAATTTTACGTTCTGTGGATATTCGTACTCATCGAGGTCTTCAGAATCATTCAGTGCAACAATGAATTCCTGTTCAAGTTGTCCGGCTTTTTTGAAATTAGCTTGAATTCCATTGATCAGGCTTTGGGTGAAAGTCGCTATGCCACACTCTCTTGGCGGAAATGTTGATAAGTAAACAATTTTCATGATTAGACACTGAATTTTGGTTCTAACTAAAAGGCAAAAGCCATGCCTGTAAATATTATGTGACCGATTGATCATCAGTGTTGCAGAAGTAAAACGAAAAGGCTTTCTTTATATCGGGAATTACGAACCAAAGATTTTATGGGATCTGCAGAATTAGACATACACCACCGCCAGCTTATCATCTTTTCTAATATTATTACATATGGTAATGGCGCCAATCCTGAGATCACAGAAATGATCAGGGCAGAAATCGAGAATATGTGGAATGAACCACAGGCAAGTTTGAAGTTTGATAATTCGTGGTTTGACGTTAGATTTAAAATTCATGCATGGCATAACCCTTTAATTGATCCCTTTGATATTTATAGAAACTTGGATCCAAAAAATAATTATTTCCGCATTGAAGAATATTCCCACAATCATATTTCATTTGTAGATGGATTGAATTGTAACAGCGGTTATTTCAAACTGGAAAATCTTTACAAGGGCTCAACAACTGCTGCTCATGAATATGGACATACAATTGGACTTAATCATCCAAAAAATATGGATATAAGAGGAGAAGGTGTACCCGGCATCATGTATCCAAGAGGAACATTGGTTGATCAGCAATTTCAATATGATCCTTCAAAGCCAGCTGGTGTAACAGGAGGAACAATGCACCCAATGTATAGAAAAGTAAAGCTCGAAGATATTGAAGCATTAAAACTTAATCGCCTCGAGTTTCATCATGGAAAAGCTATACTTGGAGAATTTACAAATGTGTGGCACGAGGATCATGCGAAGGTCAGACCGGAAGATTTTTTTGGAGAGATAATTGAAGAATAGCAGATTTAATATCCGGATATTGGAAAATAAACCCTGCTTTCTGAAGTTTTTCTGAACTGACTGTGGTACTCTTTAAAATTTCGCCAATCATCTCACCAAATACTATTTTTAAAGCAAAAGATGGAGCAGGAATTGGTACAAAAAAATTTCCTGAACTCTTGGCAATTTCCAGTATCAATTCTTTATTGGATACTGGCTTGGGCGAAACGACATTATAGACTCCTTCCATCTGCTCGGTTTCCATCGAAAAAAGAATTGCCCGTACAAGATCATCAATATGTATCCAGCTTAAAACTTGCTTTCCATTGCCAATTATTCCTGCTACGCCAAATTTTACAGGATTTTTAAATTCAACATAAGCGCCGCCATCTGCACTCAAAACGGGACCGATGCGAAACTTTATTAATCTCTTACCAAGAAACGATGCTGGTTCAATCGCAGCTTCCCATTGCCTGCACGTATCCGCCATGAAATCGTCAGCTGGTGAATCAGTTTCGGTAAAATATTTTGAAATTTTTTTGTCGTCCGCGCCATACCAGCTGATACCAGAAGCACTTATTATTGTCTTTACTTTATTTGGAATAGCTTTTAAACTCTCAATGATCAATTTTGCACTGTCAACGCGGCTGCTTACAATTTCCTTTTTTACTTTTTCATTCCATCGTTTGTCTGCGAAATTGGCACCGGCGAGATGAATGATGTAGTCTGCTTTTGCAAAAGCATTTTTATCAAGGCTTTGTTTATTAACATCCCAAACAGCATAGCTAAGTTTATCGTTTTTGGTTTTTGGTTTATCGTTTGACTGACGAGTGTAAATGATAACATTAAATCCTCTTTCAATTAAAGCCTGAGTTAATGCTTTGCCGATCATTCCTGTGCCGCCGGTTATTAGAACGGTTTCCATGAATCAAAGTTGAATACTTTTTTAGAATAAACAGTTGAGAGGTGAGATTGTTTATTATGTGTTACTAAAGGCTAAATAGAATTCATACAGCACAAGTGTGCGACGCAACGGAAGATGAAAGAGTTACTAAAGCTGGTAACATAATTATAATCCTCGCAAGAAAAAATAACCCCCCGATAGAAATCGGGGGGAACAACTAAAAACACAAGCCGTTAATAGGCTGGTGGAAGTAATTCAAGAGGATCGGGATTTAAAATCCGATATGTTTATTGTTTTAAACGATAGCCCACGGTTTAGACCGTGGACTATCGTTTATGATTCAGTCAGGTTTTTTTCCGTCTAAGAATGTATTGAGGGAACTGATCTTGCTTTGATTGTTTTCGTCAGTCTTGACTTCGTAGTTGCTGTAAAAGTTTTCAACTGCAGAAGTGGAATTGCCATACAATTCCATATTGCGGCGGATATAAGCCGGCACAGTCTCAAACTCATTATTCGGGTCGGCCGCGTTAATGTTGAATGACAAATTACGCAGCTTCTTCAACCTCTCGGTTGCCCTACGTTGTTGATCTTCATTTTCGTCCTGCAGTGCAGGTTCCTCATTTGAAGCAGTCAAAGGTTGCTGAGAATGATGGGCCAACGGCCTATCCGCCGCTGGAATGTCATTCCGCATGACCAATTGCATATCGCAAGGAGATTCCTCGTTGACAGGCGTTGGATCGTTTTGCGGAATACGTGGTTCTTCT
>DASYQG010000178.1:0-6206 GCA_036005825.1 Chitinophagaceae bacterium
TGCATACGATGCAGATATCACGGCTTAAGAATTACAATTTACATCAGAGTGCAGATGAAAATCAACGATATTTTCATTTATGGATTTACTATAAGTGTACCAGACATAGCTATGCCATGAATAAGGCAATGATATTCAAAAGTACCTGCAACAGCGGCCGTGTAAGAAAATGTTTTACCGCTGCCGATATTGCCACTGTTAAAGCTGGTGCCATCATTGGAGGTTACTGTATGGTCATACCCATCATTATTTGTCCATGTAACCACAGTGCCTTTAGCAACTGTTTTAGTCGCCGGAGAAAATGTCATGTTGATCATACTGATGCCATTCCCTGTATTACCACCTGCAGGAGGGTTTGAATTAGAATAACCACTGCTCTTTCCGCAGGCAAATCCAATAACCAAGATGACACAAGCAAATGCACTTACTATAAAACCATTTTTAGTTTTCATAAAAAAATTGATTTAAATAAATTAGAATGATACTTTCAAAAACTTATATCGCAGGGATATTGCCAAACGTTGCGCCACTAAAGCAGTTTAACAATAAAAGAATGCTAAACGTCTGTCATGAGTTTGTAACCAGAACATTTTATTTAATCTTCAATCAGGGCACCTAAGGATATAAAGGCCTTTTATAACCATTTTTAGCCTGTCAACACTTATGAAATGAATGCTCCCTCCTATTCAATAATTTTATTTTTTATTCATTCACTTCAACCATGATTGTATGAAAAATTTATTGCTGATCTTTTTGGTGACAACAATTACTTCTGCTCATGCACAGAATACGAAGCCTACACTCAAAACGATTTTACTGGAACAATTGCACACTACTCATGATGTAAAAGATTGGTTTGTTCCGGTGAACATTGCGTTGGAAGGATTGACACCTGAACAGGCAAAATGGAAAGATGGAAGTGGTAATCATTCCATTGGTCAGCTCGCCAGCCATCTTATATTCTGGAACCTTCAACAATTGAATAAATTTAAGAACCTGCCTCAACCCGCTTTCGATGGTAATAATGATGAAACCTTTAACAGTTTTGATAATACTAATTGGAAAGCAACCGTGCAAAAACTTGATAGTGTTTTGACGGCTATAGAAAAAGCGATAGAAGAATCGGATGATGCCAAATTGCAAGCATGGTACACGATCATTGCACACATCAATACGCACAATGCTTACCACACTGGCCAGATCATTTATATCCGCAAACTCCAGGGATCATGGGATGCGGATAAAGGAGTAAAATAAATTTTTGTGGCTCTTTGGTCTCTGTTGGCAGGACCACACGTTTTGTTAACAATTAAATAAAACAACAATGAATAAGAAATTAAGAAGAGTTTTTAAAAGAACATTGTTGACACTTTTAACAATGATCTCAGCATTAGTTATAGTTATCTTGTTTCCCCAACTATTGTTTGCTAACAAAATGAATTATAAAAAATTCAAAGTATGCTCAAACGATAAAATTAGCAATGATATTAAAATGGCCTTAGACAATGCGACGGATCTTGTTCAAAAATCCGAACTATATGATTCTAGCTATAACTATAACATCATCCTTTGTCATAATTCATTCTACAATAAAATTGACGATGGGCTATTAGGAATTGGACCTGCTGCAAGATCAAGACTTAAAAATGTGATCGTTAAAGTTAGAATTGACGCAAGGAACAATTTAGCTTTTGCTACTTTTCACAAAGAATGTGAGGTTAATTTGACTTATTTACTTGCTCATGAAATGATCCACTGCCTGCAGGCTAACAAGTATGGAATAATAAAATTCAATCCATTTCGGCACCCGGAATTTTGGAAGTTAGAAGGATATCCTGAATACATTTCAAGAAGACTTCAGCTTTCTGGCGAAAATTACAGTTTGACAAGTGAGATAGAACGATATGTTAACCTTGAAAATAAAGCAACCGACATATGGATCTTAACAGAGGAAGGCGGTTGTGAAGCTCCTACTTACTATTACAAGGGTAGATTGATGATCGAGTATTTAATGGACGTCAAACATCTGTCTTACGACCAAATACTTAAAGACTCTGCTTCAGAAAGCACTATTTTTAAGGAGATGATAACCTGGAAAGACAGTACTAAGAGCTTGCGTCAGTAAAAATGCCTTTACATTTTTCCAACGAACCAAAATGTGGTGCTATGAAAAATACTTTATGCGTAGTATGCTTCTTTATTTTTTTAAATACTTCCGGTCAGGATGTTAATCAGGAGTTTGATGGGAAAAAATGGGTGGCGCCCTATACATTGGACACACTAAAAGGATGGGATGTTGAACGTTTCTTAATACCTATTTCATTTGCACCGGCAATACCCTACAAAGGAGTTGAAGATATCCGGTTTACTCCGGGATGGGCTAAGGTCGCAACTAATGAATATTGGAGCTATGCATTTTTATGGTATTTAGATGGCTCTCCATCATTTGATCCTAAGACAATTGAAAATAATCTGAAAGCATACTATACCGGCCTTATTAAAGTCAATAGCGATTCTGCTAAAATTGCTGATAAATTATTTCCGGTAACAGCTACAATAAAATCAAGAACTACACAAAAAGAAGATCTGAAAACTTTCGAAGGTTCGGTTACTATGGTGGATTATATGAGCAAGAAGCCGATCACTTTGAATTTTGTGATACATATCAAAACTTGTGAGGCAAAAGATAAAACATTCGTGTTTCATGAAGTATCTCCCATGCCCTATACTGATGATGTTTGGAAAAGACTACATCAACTTTGGGTCAATTTTAAATGTAGTAAAAAATAGCTCCCGTCCTACAGGGATACTGTCCGATGTAAATCACAGCAATACATATGTGGGAGGCAGACCGCGCAAAAGAAAATAAAACACACAGTCAGGGCTATCCGGAGTTTGTACACCGTTTATAAATTCTGCCAATTGGCACACATTTCGTATTGGTGAAAATCTTAAACAAAAGATTTTTGCTAAGGCAAATCATAATTTTAAATCTCAAAATATGAAACCAGATCAGGTAAACGTTCGCTACATGGTAGAGGATGTTGATAAATCTATTGAATTCTATACAAAATATCTTGGCTTTAAATTAGGGACAAATTCTGCCCCTGCATTTGCAGATGTAACAAGAAAAAATTTGCGGTTGCTTCTCAGTGGAAAAAAAAGTTCTGCGGGTCGGCCTATGCCTGACGGTACAATGCCAGGTCCCGGTGGCTGGAATCGAATCGAACTTGTTGTTGATGATTTACCCTCAGAAGTGGCGAAACTAAAAGCGCAGGGTTTAGATTTTCGCAACGATATTGTTACAGGTCCCGGTGGCTCTCAAATTTTGCTCATTGATCCATCCGGCAATTTTATAGAATTGTTCGAGCCGAAGCATTAATCAAAGCAAGTGAGGGAATCCATGTGTTATTGAAATTTCAAAGAATGCGCGGATCATTATTTGAAAAGTTCAATGCATAAAGATTTTTTGTTACAACTCCAACCAAAATACAAATTCAATACCGGCAGTGAGATATAACCTTTAACAAACGTTTCTCAACTTATCGTATTCAAACAGACATGCTCATTAAGTTTTGGCTCTAACTTTGAATTTCGTTGGCTCTGTTTTAAACGCTACACACTATGCAAGTACTCTTATTAATTCTTTTCAATAGCTTTCTTTTTTCGAATGTCACCTGGGAAACCGATTTTAATAAAGCGCAGCAATCTGCCCAATCAGGGCATAAACTTATCCTAATCAATTTTTCTGGCTCAGACTGGTGCGGCCCCTGTATTCGTATGCATAAAGAAATATTTGATAATAACGCCTTCACTGAATATGCTACTGACCATCTTGTATTAGTAAATGCGGATTTCCCAAGATTAAAAAAAAATGAGCTTCCCAAAGACCAGCAGAAAAAAAATGATGAGCTTGCTGATAAATATAACAAGGATGGAATATTTCCATTAACAGTATTATTGAATTCGGATGGAAAGATCTTAAAAGAATGGCAAGGACTACCTCCTATTACTTCTGAAGAATTTACAAAGCAGGTAAAAGCCATTGTTGATGCAAGCAAATGATATAGCACCTTCTTTATCTAAAAAGGTCTTAAAGCTGATGGGGAATCGCTTTGAGATCACTGTAGTGGCTGATGATCCCGTTTGGGCCGAGGAGTGCATTGATGATGCAGTTAAAGAGATCAGCCGGATCGAAAAACTTTTTACCACCTTCAACGAATCAAGCCAAACCAATCTTATCAATCAGAATGCAGGTGTTAGGCCGGTCAAAGTGTATAAAGAAGTAATTGACCTTATAGAACGTTCTAAAAAAATATCTGCTCTCACGCAAGGAGCATTTGACATCACTTATGGATCTATCGATAAACGATTGTGGAATTTTGATAAGACAATGACGAGTTTGCCGGATCCTGAAACTGCAAAGAAATTAGTTCGATTGATAAATTACCGGAATGTGATATTGGATAAAAATAATTGCACCGTTTTCTTAAAAGAAAAAGGAATGAGAATTGGTTTTGGTGGGATCGGAAAAGGTTATGCTGCAGAAAAGGCTAAATCTCTTTTGCAAAAGAGAGGAGTTAAAAGCGGTATTATAAATGCAGCCGGCGACCTTACTGCATGGGGCTATCAACCCGATGGTAAGCCCTGGACCATCGGCATCGCAGACCCCAATACAGTGCGTCAATCATTTTCATTTTTGGAGGTCACAAATACATCCATAGCTACGTCTGGCAACTATGAAAAATTTATAATCATTGACGGGAAAAAATATTCTCACACCATTGACCCAAAAACTGGTTTACCGGTGAGAGGTATTAAAAGTGTTACTATCATTTGTCCCAATGCGGAGATCGCTGATGCTATGGCAACACCTGTCATGATCATGGGTATAAAAACAGGATTGAATATGATAAATCAAATGAAAGGGATCGGAGTGATTATTATTGATGACAACGATAACATATACACATCTAAAAATATAAATCTGAAATGAAAGGTACCAGGTCATATACCAAAGCGTTTTTTTACATCCCCGCTTTTATTGTTGCGGTTTTATTTATTAATTCTTGTACGCCTGTAAAGGAATACCAGAAGAATAAACTGAACGATGCCGAGATGAAACTTTCAAGTCGTAAAGTAGAAAAAACAGAACTCAATTTTCAATCCTATCGTGAAGGGGCATCAGGTGCTAATGGTGGCAAAACAGGTGGCGGTTGCGGATGTAATTAAATAAATCATTACCCGGTTATGAAGAAATTATTTCTCTCTGTTATTGGAATGTATTTTACTATGCTGGCTGCTTTGTCGCAGGGCAATCCAAAAATGGATTCTGCCTACAAGCCCCGCAAACTAACTTTTGAAGAAGCAAATCTCGTTTCAAGTTATTATAGACAGGACGGGAACAATTCTGCAGTAACAGGCGGCATCGGTTCCGAAAAGCTTACTGATCTTTCGAATTCTATTGACTTGAAGGTATATCGCTATGACAAACGATATCGCAAACATAGTTTTATTGGCGAGCTTGGCATTGATCATTATACATCTGCTTCGTCTGATAAAATTGATCCGCATACGATATCTTCCGCTTCTCATGCCGATACAAGATTTTATCCTTCCTTATCATGGACAATGGAAAATGAAAAAAAAGGAGCAACTATCGGCGCAGGATTATCATTATCTTCTGAATTCGATTATAGTTCTTTTGGCTTTAATATTAATTTTTCTAAAAAGACAAAAAATAAAAGCGGTGAGTTCGGTGCAAAACTGCAAGCCTATCTTGACAAAGTCAGCCTGATCTACCCTATTGAATTAAGAACAGGAGGTGGCGGCGGAGAGGATGATGATTATGCTACTACTCCCCGCAATACATACAGCATGGATCTCTCATGGTCGCAGATCATTAATCAACGTTTACAGGTAATGCTTGATGGAGAAGTGGTATATCAGAAAGGTTATCTTGGCCTTCCATTTCACCGTGTATATTTTGATGATAATTCTCTGCATATTGAGAATCTTCCGTCCAGTCGTTTAAAAATTCCACTAAGTATCCGGGCCAATTATTTTATCAGCGATAAATTTATAGTAAGAACCTGGTACCGCTTTTATCATGACGACTGGAATATTAACTCCAATACCTTACAGTTAGAAACGGTAGTGAAGCTTACTCCTTTCTTATCTGTTACGCCATTCTATCGTTTTTACCA
>DASYQG010000179.1:0-13556 GCA_036005825.1 Chitinophagaceae bacterium
TCTATAAACTTCGGGAATGATAGGTACAACGTCTGCTGCTCCATCATTCAGCTCAATTGTTTGAAATTTTACATGCTTACGGCAACTATCAGCACAACTATTGACCACAATTCTTTTTATCCATCCTTCGAAACTTCCTTCATTCCTGTATTGATCAATGTTCATGAAAACCTTAAACAGAGCCTGGTTATAGATAAAAGCTGCGTCTTCAATATTACCGTTTGCATAACGCAGGCATATCTTGACCATCTCTGGATAAAAGATGCGGTATAGTTGTTCCTGTGACCTGGAACTTCGTTTTTTACAACCTTCTATTATATGATGCCAGTTGGTGTGCAAATATTTTGGTTTAAAGTGGCTTCATCACGTATAAAGACGTAGCTCAAAAAAAGAATGGTTGGGAAAAGTTAGTTTTATTTTTGGGCTCAGTTTCAGAAGGAATTATTAAATCCTTGCTTACAATTCTTTGCCAAATGAATGCTTAACCGGAGTTACAGGCGTTTAACGGAGCGTCGCAACGGCTGCCAAATCAGGGCTTTGGAGCTGAGTAAATCAGAGAAAAAAACCTCAAATTTCAAACCTCAAACCTCAAACTAAGCATTATCTTTGCCGCCCCCGGAATTTTAAACCCCTCCGGGATATTTTATCATGTTTTTCAAAATGAATTTTAAACAACTAAACGCTGATGCACAGGAGTCTGCCGGGGGTGATAGCACCGAGGCAACTACAGCGACAACAACTGCACCTGTTGAAGCGGCTCCTCCTTCCGCTCATGATGATTTCGACTGGAGTGTTGACAAACGTAACGTTACTTCTTACACTAAAGAAGAAAAAGAAAAGTACGAGAAAGTTTATGATGACACTTTTATCCAGATCACCGATGGTGAAATGATAAAAGGTTTGGTGGTGGGTGTTACTAAAACTGATGTGGTATTGAACATTGGTTTTAAAAGCGATGGCCTTGTTTCATTAAATGAATTCCGCGACCTGCAAGGTTTGAAAGTTGGTGATGAAGTGGAAGTGATGGTAATTGAAAAAGAAGACCGTGAAGGTCATCTTAATCTTAGCCGTCGCCAGGCCCGCATTACCCGTGCATGGGAACGCATTGTTGAAGTACACAAAACTGGTGAGGTTATTACTGGTCTTGTTACTAACAAAACAAAAGGCGGATTGATCGTTGATGTATTTGGAATGGAAACATTCTTACCAGGTTCACAAATTGATGTGAAGCCTGTAACTGATTACGATCAGTTTGTTGGAAAAACAATGGAATTCAAAGTGGTGAAAATTAATGAAGCCATTAAGAATGCTGTTGTATCACACAAAGCTCTTATTGAAAGTGATATCGAAGCACAACGTGCAGAGATCATGAGCAAACTCGAAAAAGGCCAGGTACTTGAAGGAACAGTGAAGAACATTACTGACTTCGGTGCATTTATGGATCTTGGTGGTCTTGACGGTTTATTATACATCACCGATATTTCATGGGGACGAATCTCACATCCTTCTGAAGTATTGAAACTTGATCAGAAGATCAACGTGGTGGTTCTTGATTTCGATGATGAGAAAAAACGTATCAGCCTTGGTTTAAAGCAACTCACTCCACATCCTTGGGATGTATTGCCTGAAACAATTGCTGAAGGAAATATTGTAAAAGGTAAAGTCGTGAATATCGAAGACTACGGTGCTTTCTTAGAAATTCAGCCTGGTGTTGAAGGTCTTGTTCATGTAAGTGAGATCACATGGGCCAATACGCCGATCAATGCAAAAGAATTCTTTAAATTGGGTGATGAGCATGAAGCAAAGATCGTAACACTTGATAAGGCAAATCGAAAGATGAGTCTTTCTATCAAGCAGCTTTCACCTGATCCCTGGAATGATATTGAAACGAAATTCCCTGTTGAGAGCCGTCATAAAGGGTTAGTGAAAAACATCACTCCTTATGGTGTGTTTGTTGAACTTGCTCCTGGTATCGGTGGTATGATCCATATCAGCGACCTCAGCTGGTTAAAGCGTTTCAATCATCCAAGTGAGTACACAAAAGTTGGCGAGCATATCGATATCGTTATTTTAAGTATTGATAAAGATAACCGCAAGCTTCAGTTAGGTCATAAGCAACTGGAAGAAGATCCCTGGAACAGCCTTCAGGAAACATTTGCTATCGGCAGTGTTCATGAAGGAACAGTTATCCGTCGTGACGATAAAGGAGCTGTTGTTCAATTACCTTATGGATTGGAAGGTTTTGCCCCAGCCCGTCATCTTGCAAAAGAGGATGGTAAAACTGTAACCGCAGATGAGACTATACAGTTTATGGTGATCGAGTTTGATCGTAATGAAAAGCGTATCGTTTTATCTCATACACGTACTTGGGAACAGGCCAAAGTGGAAGAGAAAGAAGCTGCCCGCAAGGAAGCAAAAGTGGAAGCTGACAAGACCCGCAAAGCAGTGAAGAATGTACAAGCGAAGGTTGAAAAAGCAACTCTTGGTGATCTTGGCGCTTTAGCAGAAATTAAAGCTAAGCTGAAAGAAGAAGAGAAAGGCGGTGGGGAAGAAGCTCCTAAGAGTGAGTAAGAAAATCCACGTTGGATCAAACAAAAGAATATTAAGTCTCGCCTCAGGCGAGACTTTTTTTGTGCCGTATTCTGAAAATGTTTTATATAATTCCCATTTCTCCGAGTGCAATCACCGTTGCTAATACCCCGATAGATGCAACTAAAATGAGTTTGAATTTCAAACTCACTTTGTCATAAATCACGGCTTTCATAAAAAAATATTTAAAATTTGTGATACAATCTTCAAGCCACAATTAATTGTTTAGCCGAGTTCTTTTCGTTTCTAAATTCTATTCGCTGGAAGGCGATTATTCTTTGGAGAATGGATTATTTTAAAAAACAACTTGCAAATCTTTTTCATTTACACAGATCTGACTGGCCAATTGCCATTTCAGGGTTCATGATTAAATTTTCGGGGAAGGATTTTTTGTAAGAATTATCTATGGGATGGTAAATAATGGGTATTAAAAATAAGAATGTTTGTGGTGATTATTCAGTTTTTTATAAAGATTTTTTTTATTTCATACAGCTGCTGTCATTCTTTCAATTCCAGGTAACACTACACAGGCAGCCTTCGGCCTCTGTGGCAGAAATTTCATGTAGCGAACAATTGTGAGTTTGAATTTATTTTAAAGCAAAAACAACTTCCACTTCAAACCTGAGTTTCATTTTCTTGAAATCAACTTCCTGTACATTGTCTTTATCTTCAAACTTCATTGCACTTCTTCCAATATATCCATTTGAAATTACACTATTAGAGAGAGAAGCATTTTCTCCAAAAGTCAACGGATAAAATTCATTCGGTTCCTTAATAGTAATGGCTTCACCTAGTCTTTCGCCAACCGCCTCTGTCAAATAAATACCTTTTTCTTTTGCAGCTTTTACAGCAGCAATTTTCAATTGCCTTCTGTATTCAGTTATTTTACTGTGATTGGTTGATACAATTAAAAAACTTTGTGTTGCATCGTCATCCAGTTTTTCAACAAGTTTGTCCATCAGCTCACTGTTCTTGAATTTTACCTGGTATGTAATGCTTGTGAAAAAATCTGGATCCTTTTTTCTTTTTTTCCAGAAATAAGGGTTATTGCCTGTATACGAAACAATGCTGATTAATGAATCCGCAATACCAACGGACTTGCTTGCCTCAAGAAATTGTGTTTTAATTGTTTCCAAGTCTTTTTTGTTTTCGCCTCTTTTCTGGTATTCTTTTAATTCCACATTTACATAGATCTCATCAGGGATAATTTCCATTTCGGCGCTACCACTTACCGTGATTGTTTTCGGAAAAGGATTATTTGCAAAAATTGTTTGTGGCTGCTGTGCATTGATTGACGTAGCAAAAAGAAAAGCATTTACGATGATGATTAGCTTTTTCATAATAGTTTTTTTGATTTGATGCAGGGGGAAGAGTATTTACACAAAGGAACTAAACATTGCATTCCTGTTTGTTTACAAATCCTTAATTTGTATCTATATTGATCGTTTCATGGCCGGACTTTTTCAAAGATTAAAGCATATCAAACCGCTTCGCTCCGTGGTATATGCGATCGTGGGGATCGTTTCTTATCCGGGCCTTATGATCCTGAATAAGCTAAAAATTTCCGGAACAGAACATATCAGCAAATTGCCAAAACAAAATGTTCTTTTTGTAAGCAATCATCAAACATATTTCGCAGATGTCATTACGTTCCTTCATATTTTCTGTGCGGTAAAATGGGGGAAGGAAAATCGTCTTGGAGTTCCATATTATTTATTAAATCCATTCACCAGGGTATATTACGTAGCAGCAGAAGAAACAATGCGTGGAAGTTTTATCAGTCGCTTTTTTACATTAGCCGGGGCCATCACGGTAAAACGAACCTGGAATCCCGACAGTAAAATAAAAAGAAAAGGGCTTGACCCATCTGACACAAGAAAGATCGAAAGGGCACTGGATAATAATTGGGTCATTACTTTTCCGCAAGGGACAACAAAGCCATTTGCCCCTGGAAGAAAAGGAACCGCGTTGATCATTAAAAGAAATAAGCCGATCGTTATACCTGTTGTTATTAATGGTTTCTGGAGAGCATTCAATAAAAAGGGATTGAAGTTTAAAAAGAAAGGCTCAAGACTCACTGTAAATTTTAAAGAGCCATTAAAAATAGATTATGATGCTCCAACTGAAGAGATCATGAAACAGATAATGGATGCAATAGAGCAAAGCAAAGAATACATGATGAAGGGAGCTCATCACTGGAGGAAAGAGAATATAAATTAAAAATTAAGAATTATTCGGTGGTAAAAAGAGCTTTGAGTTCTGTAGCATCATCGGGTTTCATTTTTCCACCCAGTATCAATCTGACTTGTCTTCTTCTTAAGGCGCCTTCAAATAATTTCTTTTCTCCCTCTGTTTCAGGACTCATTGATGGAACAGGTCTTGATTTGCCATTCGGATCAAGCGCAACAAACGTATAATACGCTTCATTGCTTTTGTATTTGTATTGATGAATTGCATCTTCCCCCCATACAGATAAATGAACTTCCATCGATGTATTAAAGGCCCTCGAAACTTTTGCTTCAATATGTACAACATTTCCAATCTTGATCGGCGCTTCAAATGAAATATTATCTACTGAAGCTGTAACAACAGGAGCTCCGCAATGTTTCATAGCAGCCAGGGCCGCTGCAATATCCATCCAGTACATTAGGCGGCCACCCATGAGGTTTCCAAAGGTGTTAGTGTCGTTGGGCAATACTAATTCTGTCATTATTACCAGGCTATCAGCTGCTTTTTTTGCTTCCATGAAAATAATTTTTGCGAAGGTATTAAAACACATCATACTCATATCCTTTAATTCGTACTATCATTTGTTTAGAATCCCGAAACCTTTACATTTGTCCATTCTCAAAGACTAATAAAAGAAAGATTGCTATGGAGTCACAGCCCGTAATTTCCTTTGACAATACCGAGATTGCATTTGCTTACAAATCCGATAAAGAATTAAAACAAGCTAATTTTCTTTTTTCCGTCATGGGTAAACCCTGGCTGGTGAAGATGGGTACAAAGCTGACACCCCTTGCCGTAAAGTGGAATCTTCCTTTTGTAAAACCGTTGATCCGCAGTACTATTTTTCAGCAGTTTGTTGGCGGAGAAACATTGGAACAGAACGTTGTGGTGGCGGATAAATTAGAAAAATATAGAGTGCAGGTTATACTTGATTACGGAGTAGAAGGTAAAGAAGGCGAAGAAAATTTTGATCATGCCTGCGATGAATTTATTCGTGTTATAAATTATGCATCTACTCAACCGAATATTCCTTTCATGAGTGTAAAAGTAACAGGCTTTGCACGTTTTGGTTTGCTGGAAAAATTGGATGGAATGATGCATCAGAATAAAGGGAGCCTGATGAAAAAACATTTGAAAGCGGTAGAAGACCTTCCTGCAAATGAAAGAGAGGAATGGCATCGGGTAAGAACAAGAATGCATCGTATTTGCGAAACGGCGGCAAAAGGAAATGTTGGGGTGTTTGTTGATGCAGAAGAAACATGGATACAGGATCCTGTTGATGCAATAACGATCATGATGATGGATACTTACAATAAAGAAAAGTGCATTGTATATAATACTACGCAGCATTATCGTCATGATCGGTTGCAGTTCTTAAAAGATTCTTATGAGGCTGCTGTTGAGCGAAAATTTATTCTCGGTGCAAAATTGGTTCGTGGCGCTTATATGGAAAAAGAAAGGAAAAGAGCAGAGGAAATGAATTATCCTTCACCGATACAGCCAGACAAAGAAAGCAGCGATAGGGATTTTGACGAAGGTGTAAGATTCTGCATAGATCATATCAATAAGGTCTCACTTGTTGTTGCATCGCATAATGAACGCAGCAATATGCTGGCGGTGGAATTGCTTCAGCAAAAAGGATTGCCGTTGAAAAATCATCATGTGCATTGGAGCCAGCTATATGGAATGAGTGATAATATTACTTTTAATCTCGCTAAAGCAGGATGTAATGTCAGCAAGTATTTGCCATTTGGCCCAATAAAAGATGTAGTGCCTTACCTCATGCGTCGTGCGCAGGAAAATACTTCCATTGGCGGGCAAACCGGCCGGGAGCTTGGTTTAATAAGTAAGGAAATGAAAAGACGAGGCCTGTAATTTTTTAATGTTTGCGCTTTCTGAACGATAATCTTTCACCTGTTTGATCATAATTATAAACGGCAATCGGGATTGTGGAGAAAAACAATTCCAAAAAATTTTCACATAAGACGTTATCGGATGATTTGGTACTATTCTTGAAGCTATTGCCATGGAATAATCTGAGGGTATAATTGAGAGTTTAAATACTTTACCATCTATCTCACCACTTAAGCAGCAAACCAGCCACTGATTTTATTAACCAGGTCAATTTCTAATTAAATCGATATGCTGCTGTTATCTGATGCGTCATTAATTATTTTTTTAAAATTCCTGCAAATTTTTCTTTGGATAAGCATACCGGCACTTTTGATAGGGATGCTTATCACAACAGTTGCTCATCACAGGAACAAAAGAAAAAAACAAAAAGAATCCAAACAGCCGTTCATTTCTGAGGATGAAGTGTCATATACTGGCTATGACGATGTTTCTTTGATGCATTTGCATTTGCAGGGAAACGACCAGGAGACAAAGAAGATCATGAATTATTTGTCTTTCAGCAATGCCCGTTACATCGCTATTCGAAAAGATTTTAAAGTTCTTACGGAGAAATATCAACAATTACAGGGAAACTTTTATCAAAATTCTGAAACAAAAAAATATGAAACTATGGATACGATACAAACCGATCTGCAACAAATGTCTTATCAGCAGATCGATTCTATAAAACAGCAGCATGAAATTGAAAAAAGAGAATTGCTTGCTGAACTGGATCAATTGACCGCATCCTTTGAAAATCTTGAAAAGGATAATAATAGTTTGCGTGAACAATTGAATGTTTATTGTGAAAATGGAACCGGGTTCACATCAATGATCCAAAAATGGGAAGAAGAAAAAGCTGAATTGAAAAGAAGGATAAATGACCAGGAATATTTAAAAGATGTTTTGGATGAAAAAAAACAACAGATCGTTTTTCTTCAACAGCAATTGGAACAAAGGATCAAGAATCATCATTTGGTTGAACAACAATTCAGAGAGCTTGGAATAAAATTTATGGAAGCCAATGAAAAATTGGAAATAAAGGAGCAATCGGGAAAAGAGTTCCAGGCGGCTGTTCATGACAAGGAACAGGAAATAACTTTGTTAAAAGAAGTTATTCAATCTACAACAGAAAATGCAGCGCAGCTGGAAGCAACAATAAAAGAACTGCAGGAGCAGAATTCAAAGTTCTCTTTTGGAATAGAAGAAAAAAATAATCTCATTAGTGATCTGCAGGCACAACTGACAGAAGCTAATGAGGTTAAAATAAAACTGGAAGAGAGATTAGAAAGAAGCCAAACATTTTTCAAAGGATTTCACAGGAAGCTTTCGGATATTCTCCAGGAAGAAATGCCCGAATCGCCGGTAATTGTTATGAAGCCTGTTTATAAGCAGGAAAATGCGGGAGAACAAATTACCGAATCAGCGATCCAATGATTTTTTATAACACTTGCATAGGGTTTTGAGCCGCCCCGGTAAATACAGGTATAGGGTGAAATATTTGCCGGGGTTTTTATTTACAAAAAATCGAAGTTACCCACAGCTTATAGCTCATAGCTCACGACTCATACCTTTCTATTAACTTGCGGCCATGCAACAATATCTCGATCTGCTTCAGCATATACTTGATACGGGAGTGCAAAAACATGACCGTACCGGCACAGGCACTATCAGCACATTTGGCTACCAGATGCGGTTTGATCTGCAAAAAGGCTTCCCGCTTGTCACTACAAAAAAGGTTCACACGAAAAGCGTCATTCATGAATTACTCTGGTTCTTAAAAGGCGAAACGAATATTGCATACCTGAAAGAAAATGGCGTAAGCATTTGGAATGAATGGGCGAATGAAAAAGGTGAGCTTGGTCCTGTGTATGGAAAACAGTGGCGTAATTGGGAGGGCAAAGATGGGAATGTGGTTGACCAGATTTCTGACCTGGTAAAGCAAATTAAAAGTAATCCTGATAGTCGTCGCTTAATAATAAGTGCATGGAATGTAACAGAACTTCCTGAAATGGCCCTGATGCCTTGTCATACGCTTTTTCAATTTTATGTAGCAAATGGAAAACTAAGTTGCCAGCTTTATCAAAGAAGTGCTGACGTATTTCTCGGAGTTCCATTCAATATTGCTTCCTATGCTTTGCTTACCTTAATGATTGCACAGGTTTGTGATCTTGAGGTAGGTGAATTCATTCACACATTCGGCGACGTTCATATTTATAATAATCATATGGAGCAGGTGAAGCTTCAATTAAGCCGAACGCCATTCCCGCTACCAACGATGAAACTAAATCCTGCGGTCAAAAATATCTTTGATTTCAAATTTGAGGATTTCACATTAGAAAATTACCAGAGTCATCCGGCGATCAAGGCGCCGGTAGCTGTTTAATTTCAGATTTCGGATTTTAGATTTTAGATTGCATGAGGTTTCGTTGTAAATGGGAAATCTTAAATCTAAATTCTAAAATGATAATCTCACTTGTAGTTGCAGCTTCTGACAACAACGTGATTGGTAAAAACAACCAATTGCTCTGGCATTTGCCAAAGGATATGAAGTTTTTTAAGAATGTTACATGGGGAATGCCGGTGGTGATGGGAAGAAAAACTTTTGAAGCAATAGGTAACAAACCCTTAAGGGGTAGAAAAAATATTGTGATTACAAGGCAACCGGGATGGATAGCCGACGGAGTTTCTGTTGTAAATAGTGTGGATGCGGCTGCATCTCTTGCTGAAGGACTTAATTACAAAGAAATTTTTATTATTGGTGGCGGTGTGATCTATATGATCGCTTTTGACCGGGCCAATAAAATTTATATGACAAGAGTTCATGCAGACTTAGAAGGAGATACTTATTTCCCGGTGATTGAAAAAGATGACTGGACACTAGTGAGTAAAACTGATAACCCTGCTGATGAAAAGCATGCTTATGCGTTTTCATTTCAACTATGGGAAAGGAAAGTAAATTAGAAATAAGAAACACAAAATTGGAATAAAAAAGTTTCATTTATTTGGATTAGTTTTTTATTTCTCATTCCTTATTCCTTATTCTTTATTTTGCATTTCATGGATTCCCCGCTTCAACTTGCTGCTAAATATTTTAAATATTGGATCACCGCATCCAATGGCAAAGGGCATGGGATGCATTCCCCTTTTGTTTTTGATTTTATCACAAAAGTCATGAATGATAAAAATAATTATCCGGCTTATCAAAACGTGGAAAGTTTGAGAAAACAATTGCTGAGAGATTCCCGGTTATTCATCGTAGAAGACTTTGGGGTGGGCGGTAAGTTTTTGAAAAAGTATGAGAAAAGCATCAATTCCATAGCAAGGAATGCTGCCAAGTCAAAGAAATATGGACAGTTACTTTTCAGAGTGGTAAAACATTATCAGCCTTCAACGATTCTTGAATTAGGGACATCTTTGGGTATTACAACATCTTATCTTTCGCTGGCAAAACCGGATGCAAGATTGATAACAATGGAAGGAGCGAAAGAAATTGCTCTCGTTGCAAAAAGAAATTTCTCAGATCTGGAGATCAGAAATATTGAGATCATCGAAGGTAATTTCGATAATACATTATCGTCTGTGGTCCATGATATGCCGGTCATCGACTTCGCTTTCATTGACGGCAATCACCGTCAGGAACCAACTGAAAGATATTTCAAAGAACTACTTGTTAAAATTAATAACGATTCAACTCTTGTCTTTGATGATATTCACTGGAGCAGTGGAATGGAAGAAGCATGGAAGGTTATCAAGAATCATCCATCAGTTACCTGTAGTATTGACCTGTTTTTTATCGGGATAGTTTTTTTTAGAAAAGAATTTAAGGAGAAACAGCATTTTGTTATTCGGTTCTAGCAACTTGACCTCTTTCCATTGTCATTAATCCTTTTTGCCGGTATTTGTTGTTACTCCGATTATTACTCCAAAGTCTCCATCTGTTTGTATCCAGTTTTGTTCCAGTAAATATGTACGTGAAACAAACCCATCAAGGTATAATGCATTTTTGCAGCCCACACTTTTGAAATAGTTTGCAAAATCGTAAAAGTTGATTTCATTCTTTGACATTGCAAATACAACTTTATTGTTTGGTAAAATGCCAACTCCATTTCGAATATTCAGATTTGCTGAACCTTCTTTAAATGCCGAATGAATTTTCCCGTCAATCACTAACATCGGCCCGGATTGAGTTGCATATTTTATTTTGCCAGTGTCGATAAATTTTATGGTATTGCAAATTGCAGCTGAGTTATCAGTTGTGATATAAAACACTCCATTGGGTTTCAAATAGAAATTCCCTTCACCATTTTTTTTATTTAAAGATGCTTTTGTTTTATGATCTTCAATAAAAAGACCAAGCGGAGAATGATCTTCTTTATACATCCCTGCATTCATAGCAAATTCTAATTTTTTATGATCTTTCTCAAGCCATGTTTTTAAATTCTGAATGCTTTTGAAATTTTGTTGCTTCTCGTCTTTCCAATAAAGTTTCAGGTCTTGCTTTTTTGTGTCAACAATATAGCTTATAAATCTATCGTCAGTAATTTTTCCTTTTTGAACAAAACCAAAAATACTTGCAGTTGCAAGCATCAGGATAATTGTCAATATAAAAAGACTGTTTCTGTTCATGATTTATCGTTTGTACAGTGACGGTGCAAAATAGAAGTACATTTTGCGACCCGGGTCTAATATTTTACAACTTTAACTTTCCCCAAAACCTTTTGCCTGGCGCTTTCATCCAATTCATTATCCCATCCTATTAAATATTTTGTGAAGGAAGATATATTTAATGAGTCTATTTGTCTATAGGCAAAAGCCATGACCTCATTTGGAAAGAGTTTCATTACTTCCGCTTTCTTTTTAAGGCTCTTCTTTTTCTTGTCAAAAGGGCTTATGTATAGATCTAAGGCGCCGAAAAGATGTAAAAATTCATGGGCGACAACCGCCGGCCTTTTATAGCTAACTATTGCATATTCAGGAGAAGATCTGTTACCTGTATGCAGGGCTAATGAAATGTCTTCACTATAATAGTCATTAATGAAATATATAACAGCGACATTGTCTGTTTTATACATGTCCCTGAGTTTTGCGATCAATCGTTCACGGTCGGTCAGCCGGTTAAATGTTTTTATGATTTTAGAAGTGTCTTTTGGAAGAGATAGCCCGGCAGTTCTTGCTATTCTGTCGGACCATCTGTCTAATTTAGGAACTCCAAAAGATGGTACTGGTGAAAATAAGGTCCCGGATAAAGTTTTATCGGGAAAATTATTAGCTATGGGAATGGCCCTTCCATTTTGATGATACTTAATATCAATTTCTAACGGAATATTATTTTCCTGTGCAAGTTTTTCCAGCCAACGTGCCGCTTTATTTATTGAGTCAAGCGTTGAAGTAATATCATATTCAGACCACGGTTGTGTATACCTGGTATCCACAAATATTGCATAAAGAATGACATGGCCTGATAGCTTTTTGCAAACGTTATTGTCAACTGTCGCTATGTGAAAAGTATTATACTTGATCATTTGATAACGTCCGCAGGACGTTGTCAGTAAAAGAAAGACGAGGAACAAAGAAAATATATTTGGTTTGCGCATGATGAGTATAAGCAGTCAACTAATGTACACAACTAGCTCTACAGATTTAGACGCATTAACAATTTAAATCCATAAGAAATGCTAAATAATGAGCAGTTGTCAGAGCCGTGATCTCAGCGCCTCATACTACTAATAATGACAAAAAAATAACCAGATAATCGTTTCTGTTTATTTAATAATATTAAGAATAACACGGTTATGTTTGCGGTACCTCTTGCCTTGCATTCAAACCAAAACTGGTTTCGACAGCATTGTACCATTCCTCATCAGTAGCTGCATTCCAGTCCACCCATTGTTCATCGGTCATGGAAGCCCGCCAATGAAGAAATGGTGCTGCATCTGGTCCAACCGGGTGTCTCAATTGCCAGGTTTCAGTGGCTGCTATTTGCAAAATTTTATCAGCTACCAGTGTTGCACTTGTCGGCGTTTTAAGTGATGCTACAAAAAGACCTCCGAAACGGTTTGGCTGCGGATAAATGGAATCACCGCCACGACTGATATTCCTTGCCATTTGTGTATCAATGATACCCGGCTCAACGATCGCTACACGAATATTGAATGGTTTTACTTCCTGCGCCAGTGCTTCACTTATTGCTTCAAGAGCATGTTTGCTGGCGGTATAGGGGCCAAGCGGAGTACTTGCGATCTTACCGGCAACAGAAGCAATATTAATAATGCAGCCATTACGATCAATGCGCATTTGTGGTAATACTGCCTTGATGCAGCGAAGAACTCCAAAATAATTTGTTTCCATCACTGCTTTGAAATCTGACATACTAATTTCTTCGATCGAGCCATGACGTTCAATGCCTGCATTGTTTACAAGAACATCTATAGATCCATTCTCTTTGATTATTGTACCGATACATTTTTTTACTGATTCATCTGAATCTACATCCATAGTTGCGATGACGATGTTCAAAGACTCTTCTTTTATCTTTTGCTTAAGAGTGGCTGCAGTTTCGGAATTACGCATGGTGGCAAAAACTTTATAGCCTGCTCGTGCAAATACAAGAGCAGTATCATAGCCAATGCCTTTATTGGCACCTGTGATAATTACTGACTTCATTTTTTAGAATTTTGGTGGTGCTTGATCCTGTAATCAAGAATGTTTACATGCTTAAGGTAGGTGAAATTCTTATGACTATAAAATTGTGTAACATTTTGGATTGCTTCGGCCTGCAGGTATTAGAATGATCCATTCTGTAAAAGACGGCCTCGCAATGACGAAGACTCAGGAGTTAAATG
>DASYQG010000180.1:0-2234 GCA_036005825.1 Chitinophagaceae bacterium
TCCTTGGCAGCGGTATGGTGCACCCAAATGTTTTATCCAATTGCGGCATCGATCCAAATAAATATACCGGCTTTGCATTCGGCATGGGGATCGAACGTCCTGCATTATTGAAATATGGCATCAACGATATTCGTCTGTTTAGCGAGAATGATGTAAGGTTTTTGAAACAGTTTACTTCGGCGGTATAGTGTTTATGGTTTCTAGTTTTTGGTTACCAGCTTCAGAATTATAATTGATCTTCTGTTGTGTCACTCACTTGTACGTCCGGTAATTCCATTCAGCTATCTTTATCCTCATAATCATTCATAATCTCATGAATCCCGGTTCTATCATTTGCATTTGCGGCGCAGGCACTATGGGCAGTGGTATTGCTCAAGCAGCGGCCGCCTCAGGCTTTTATGCAATTCTTTATGAATTAAATGGTGCCGTACTTGAAAAAGCACAATCTTCCATCGAAAAGAATTTGCAAACACTGGTAGAAAAAAATAAGATCACTGTAAAAACAAAAGAAGAAACGCTGAACAATCTTCGTTTCACCAGCAACCCTCATGAGTGCCTGGGTGATGTGATCATTGAAGCCATCATCGAAAAACCGGAAGCCAAAATTGCATTGTTCAATCAACTGGCAGAGATCAATCACAGCGAAACTGTTTTTGCCAGTAATACTTCCTCTCTGTCTATCACACAAATTGCCAAAGGAGTTAAAAATCCTGAACGGGTCATTGGCATGCACTTCTTTAATCCAGCTACCATTATGAAACTGGTAGAAGTAGTGAATACAGAATTTACTAATGATCAAACAACCAATTCTATTATTGAATTAGCAAAACTGATGAACAAAACACCGGTTATCTGCAAAGATTCCCCGGGATTTATTGTGAACCGGGTTGCAAGACCTTTTTATATTGAATCATTACGATTAGCAGAAGAAGAATTAATTGATTTTGCCACCATCGATTCATTAATGGAATCATCCGGTTTTAAAATGGGACCTTTTAAATTAATGGATCTGATCGGCAATGATATAAACTATGCGGTGAGCTGTTCTGTGTATGATCAGCTTGATAATCCTGAAAGATTAAAGCCTTCTTTTATTCAAAAGGAAAAAGTTGAGACCGGGCAATTGGGAAAGAAAACCGGAAAAGGCTATTATAATTATTAGTTTCGATTTGCCCATACAAGCTTTTATACCTAAATCTGCAATCTAAAATCTAAAATTGAATAAAGTACTTGTCACAGGTGGTACCGGTTTTATAGGCGGTTATATCATCAAAGAACTTGTTGAGAAGGGTTATGCTGTTCGTGCAATACGACGCAGCAACAAACTTCCTTTTTTTATTTCACCAGACATTTTAAATAAAGTTGAATGGGTAAACAGTGATGTGCTTGATGTAATTTCTCTTGATGAAGCTATGAAAGGCGTTGAAGCTATCATTCATTCTGCCGCCCTGGTTTCTTTTGACAAAAGGGAAAGAAAGCAGATGTACAATACAAATGTGGATGGTACAGCCAATGTTGTGAATCTTTCTCTTGAAAATGGAATAAAAAAACTGGTACATATCAGTTCTATTTCTGCTTTGGGAAGAACATTAACCGGTGAAAAGGTGAACGAAGAAAAAAAATGGTTGGAGAGTAAATTGAATTCTCATTATGGCATCAGTAAGAATAAAGCCGAGATGGAAGTATGGCGTGGTATAGGCGAAGGATTGGATGCCGTGATCATTAATCCAAGTACTGTACTTGGGTTTGGTAACTGGCATGACAGCAGTTGCGCCATTTTTAGAAATACTTACAAAGGATTTCCATGGTATACAAATGGTGTCAATGGATTTGTAGCAGTGGAGGATGTTGCAAGAACCGCCGTGTTATTGATGGAAAGTAATATCACCGAAGAACGATTTATCATTAATCATGAAAATTGGGAGTTTAAAAAACTGTTTGATGCTATCGCTGATGGCTTTGGACAAAAACACCCTAAATGGCAGGCTACTCCTTTTTTAAGCGGTATTGCGTGGCGGATGGAAAAAATAAAATCTTCTTTAAAGAACGCAAAACCATTGCTTACAAAAGAAACAGCAAGAATTGCTTTGAGTAGAACTTACTGGCAAAACGATAAAATACTAAAAGCATTGCCGGGATTTTCCTTTATGCCCTTGGAGCCCTGCATCACAAAAGCCTGCAAAAACTACGCAGATGCGGTAAACAATATGCAACTAAAACCATAACTGCATTAT
>DASYQG010000181.1:0-6150 GCA_036005825.1 Chitinophagaceae bacterium
GATTTCCGGATCTTAAGGTTAAAATTTTGCATCAAATTGCCGAAGGCGATTGTGTAACAAGCCGAAAGGAATTTCACGCCACACATACCGGGAACTTTATGGGCATTCCAGCATCCAATAAAAAAGTGATAGTGGAAGTGATTGAAATTATAAAGTTGCGTGATGGAAAATACGTTGAGCATTGGGGCCTGAGTAATTTCTCCGACATAGTGAAAACAATTTCACCAGCGTAAGAGCAATCCATGCAAGAGTATGCACCTGCATTTGCAAATACAGTTTTTGTCCTATCAATTATACCATTCAACTACAACTAAATATGAAACAAGAGATCAACAGCAATATAGCCAAAAGTCTGCCATGGTTTAAAACATGGTTTAATTCTCCTTACTACCATAGCCTTTACAAACATCGCAATGACGAAGAGGCAAGAAAGTTTATTGATGCCTTGTTGTGTGAACTACGTCCAGCGCAGGGTTCTTCGATGCTGGATGTTGGTTGTGGTAATGGAAGGCATAGTAAATACCTGGCTGCACAAGGATTTAGCGTAACCGGTTTTGATACTGCTTCTGCAAGCTTAAGGCAGGCGCAGAAGTCCCAATCACCAACGCTTACATTTTTCCGGCACGACATGCGTTTACCCTTTGGAGAAAACAGGTTTGACTATGTTCTTAATTTTTTTACATCATTCGGCTATTTCAGCAGCAGCGAAAATTTATCCGTACTACAGAACATGCACTTAGGATTAAGAGTCGGTGGCAAACTGGTTATTGATTATTTAAATGTCGACTTTGCCATCAATAACCTGGTGGAGTCAGAGGAAAAAGAAATCGATGGAATTAATTATTCGATCAGGCGCTGGCACGATAAGGATTTTATTTACAAAAAGATTTCCATTGATGATGTGAATTTATCAGCTCCTCTTCATTACACCGAGCAGGTTTCCAAACTGCGAATCCATGATTTTGAAAATCTTTTTCACCGCGTTGGTTTGAAGTTGGAAACACAATATGGAGATTATCAATTAGGCACATACAGGCAAACATTATCGAGGCGATTGATCATGATAGCAACAAAATAAAATCCCTGTTTTAGCACACGCCGCTGCACGCAAGTCCTTGTGCAGAAAGTTAATGATTCCAACTGCAAGTTGTACGGAATAAATAAAGGCATTTCAATTTTTCCCTGCCTGCCGGCAGGCAGGGGTTGTCGCTGTGAAGAACTATGGAAGAAAAAGACTTATACTGGAACATCAACATTGGAGTAATAAATAATTATTCTTCTTTCTTAGGCAGCTTAATTGTTTTGAAAATATCTAAAACAATATTCTCTTTTACCAACGTGAGGTCTGTTCCAGTGATTCCTAACCATTCACCAGTTTTACAGTCAGAAATATTTATTGCAACTGTCCCGTGCCCACTCATAGTGGGCCTGACGATTATTGCAACTTTATTATCAATGGTGTCGACGTATGCTATATGTTCTGATGGGATTTTATAAAATGTTTTATAGAATCCTTTTTCAATACTCTCTTTTGCTTTTTCAATATTATTTGTGAAGCTACAGTCTCTTTTTTTCATCATCTCGGTTCCACTATCAAATTGAAGATAAATGCTGTCTTGTTTTGAGTTGATAACTCCAGGCTCTGAATCAATTCCTTGCAAAGTCTTTGCCCGAAAGCCTTTTGGAGCTTGCAAAATCCAACCATTTGGTAAACTAAGCTTTATCCAATCAGAATGATTAGTGGTTTCTTTTTTAAATGACTGGTTGCAAATACTAGAAGTCAAACCAAGTAAAAAAAGTGAAGCAGCAATTATGTTCTTCATGATAGTTTGTTAAATTGAAAGCTTTGGGGTAGACTTGCAGGCAACACGCCGCTTTGCGCAAGTTCCTGTACAGAAAGTTAATGATTTTCAATTGTAAGTTGCACAGAAATAAATAAACGTGTTTCCTTTTTTCAGTTGTTGCTGCGAGGAACTATGGAAGAAAGTTACTGATACCCGGCCGTCAATAACGACGTAATACATTTCACTGCATTATAATTTGATCCATCGCAGTCTCATTTTTTTATTCTCCAATTTTTCGTGAGCGGTTAATATCAACGTGTCTTTTCTAAATTCGTAACTACGTGTCAATATAGTTCCCCAATTTTTAGGTTCTGTTGCAGAAACCCTTTTATGCTCAATTGTCGAGTCATTAATAATTTTGTAGTTAGCAAAATAAACAAAGTTTGATTGATAAAATCTTGTTAACTCCTTTAGGCTTTCATGATCTAAGCTGTCTATGTTTTTATTGGTGTCAAAATCTTTATAGTCCCGAGGATAGAGGTGAACACTCATGTGTCCCTTTCCATCATATTGGATAAATCCATCAGCATCCTTTCCCCTCCATTTATCTGTAATCCACTTTCCGGAAACGGAGTCAAATGATTCAAATTTGTCAAGCCTGTACGTTCCGTTAAACTTGTCATCAATTGTTTGCTTAGAGGTGCAACTGAAAATTGCCACGAGAATTAATAATCCAGATCCTAATTTTATTTTATTCATTTTCTTTATTGTTTCATCGTCAGTTAACATTACTTACGACACCCTCTGCCCTCTTCATTCAATTATGTTGTACTATCTCCGGGGCAAGACCCCCGGGCAGACAGAAAATTTTTATTCTGTCAGCGAAAGAATATTTCCGTCAGGGTCTTTAAACCAAGCAACTTTTGATCCGCCAGGCGATTTCCAAACTCCAAATTTGTCTTGATCCATAAAATCATATTTTTCACAAAAAACACCTTTCTTGTTGAGTGATTTTATTGTTGAAAGAATGTCTGAAACATTCCAGCCTAGTACAGTAAATTCTTGAGGCTTTAAGTCCGGAACAATAATTACCCTCAGCAATATTCCATTTGCTTCAAATTCCAAAGCGTACTTGTCCTCGGATAAAAATTTTAGACCTAAAACATCTTTGTAAAATAATTTTGCTTTGTCCGGCTTCAAAGTCGGGACAAAGGCTCTGAGTTCTTTGTCTGCAAGCATGATTGAATATTTTGATGTTGAATTAAAATTGCAACCAACAGTCTGCTTTACGCAAGTTCTTGTACAGAAAGTTAATGATTTCCAATTGTAAGTTGTACAGAATAGATAAACGCATTTCAATTTTTCGGTTGTTGCTGTGAGGAACTATGGAAGAAAGATAATTATCATGCATCGAGAAAGGACTCTATTTTTTTAAGTGCAGTACCTATCAGTTCTAATAGCCTGTCATCATCGTAATAGCCTAAAGCTGCATCACGGTCTCTTTCCACTGGCTCATAAAAATTTAAATCACCTGCAAGATCCTGGAGAAAATAAAGTTCTTCATTTTGAAGTTCAGGTTCGTTCCATATTTTATTCTGCAATTCGCCAATAGTTTTCGAACGTTCGGATGCATACGTTCGCTCTATTTTATTCAGCAAGGCTATTACTTCTTTTAGTTGTATTATAAAATCTGCGTTCATTCGGGGCTTTGTTGCTTGAACAGAAAGTTAATGATTTCCAATTGTAAGTTGTACAGAATAAACAGACCCATTTCAATTTTTCAGCTCTTGCTGCAAAGAACTATGGAAGAAAAAATTCACGCAAAGGCGCAAAGTAAATTAAGACGCTAAGAATTCTTTGCAACTTTGCTCCTTGGCGTCTTTGCGTGAAATAAAATATTCGGTTGTTGCTGCGAAGAACCATGGAAGAAAGATGCTGATACTGGAACACGAATAGCAACTAACCTCCCGGACCTGCCCTCTTCATTCAATTATGTTGTACTGGCTGGGACATGAAACCGGGCGGACGGAAATTTTTATTTAAGAGCAATACATTCTACCGAAAGTAGAATACCTGCTGGAAATGGCATTACCTGAGGTGTACTTCGTGCAGGTGGATCGGAAGGAAAAAATTCGCTGTAAACTTTGTTTAATATAGTAAAGTCATTTCCAGTTACCATAAAAACAGTTGTCTTTATGACCTTGTTTAAACTGCTTCCAGCTTCTTCTAAAATAATTTTAATGTTTAAGAAGCATTGCCTGGTTTGTTCTTCAAAATCATCACTAACTACCAGGCCGGAATTAAGATCTAGTCCTGGAGTTCCCGACAGAAAAATAAATTTTTCAGCTATTACTGCTTGTGGAAAAACCTGGCTCATTCGCGGAGCCTTTGAAGTGTTGAAATTTTTATTTTCTCCCATAGTTCATTTTTTGAGTATTATGATGTAAATAAAATTAATTCCCGTCACCAGGGAATGCCAAATTTAACGAGTGGAGGGATTTATCTATCTGGACGCGAATTTTCATTAACCAAAGGCATTGAATAATCGGTAACCCATTCATCATATGTTTGATAATCGTCGGATAGAAGACCCAGGCGGACGGGAACATTACACTGTTTGATTTGTGAATGTAACTGAAAGTTAATTCATTTTTGGTCGTAGCTGCGAAGAATTATGTAAGAAAGATGCTGATGCTATAACACCAATTATCGTAACTAAACTCCCGGGATCTATTCTCTTCATCCAATTATGTTGCCTGCCTGCCGGTATGCAGGTACTGGCTGTGGGCGCAAGACCCAGGCGAACCGAAAAGGAAAATCAGTCGCATGAAAATATTCGTTAAATTGAAATACAATTTACCGGCAGTTTTATTCATTCAATATATTTTTATAAGTGACTACCTATCGTTGCGGGATCTCATGGATAATTACTTTGTTATTTGTCATGCAGGCACCGGCCCAGCAACCTACTGCAGAAACAGACCATGATACAACTTATTACGAATCCTTCATGGGTAAAAAAATTACCGGCCGATATTATTTTTCCCAGAAATACACAGCATTCGAGATAAAAAGAAATAACAAAACAACTCCCCGCCTTCGCTATACGCCGAATACAACTCTAAATATGGGGATCGGCGCCACCTATGGTTTCTTTACATTGAACCTTGCTTTTGGTTTTGGATTTTTGAATCGCGGTGAAGAACAAAAAGGCAAAACCAAATACTGGGAAAACCAGGGACACATGTATGGACGTAAGTGGGGCTATGATTTTTACGCACAATTTTATAAAGGTTACTATCTGTATCCTAAGGGACTGGGATCAAATGATCCCAATTTATATTATATCCGACCGGATATAAAGTTCAACTTATTTGGTTTTGCCCCTTTTCGCATATTGAATGATAGAAAATTCTCTTACAGGGCTGCCATGGTACAAAATGAGTGGCAAAAAAGATCAGCCGGTTCTTTCTTGTTGGGCGGTGAAATTTATTATGGCATTGTGAAAGCAGACAGCGCTTTAGTACCCGATGCTATGGCCATGTTATATAAACAACAGGGCATTCATAAGATCCAATTTTTTGAAATGGGACCCGGTGCAGGGTATGCCTATACACTTGTTTTGCTGCAACATTTCTTTATAACCGGTGCGCTCAATGCAAATCTGAATGTAGGGTGGGTTCAGGAAACAAACAAAGCCGGCAGCGAAGATTGTTTCAGCTTTACACCAAATTTTCTCTATCGTATGGCTGCGGGATATAACAGCCGGTCATGGAATGTAAATGTATCATGGGTAAGTAACCGGATCTCCGTTCGGGGACCATCTTCTGCTGACGGGTATATCGGACGAGCAGGACATGTAAAAGCAACACTTGCACGACAATTCCAGGCGGGACCCAAAGCAAAAAAAATTTTGAAGCCATTTGATAAAAGGCCGACAAAGAAATAAGAGGACATCATTGAATTTATGAGTTATGAATTATGAATGACTTCTTCTAAATTCATAATTAATTTTTGACCCGGCTGCATTGCTACTATAATACTTTTCTTGCGTCGCACTCTTGTACGATTGGGAATTCTATTCAACTTTTATATTAAGGCATCACGCAAAGGAGCAAATTAAATTAAGACGCCAAGAAAACTTGGCGTCTTGGCTCCTTGGCGTCTTGGCGTGAAATAAATCGGTTATTGGTGATGAGAACTATCAAAGAAAAGTTTGTTACTCGAACACCAACCTTTAGACTTGTACTTTATAAATATAATTACCTTTTACAGATCAATCAAGCAACAACAGTGAACTATAACACCAACAAAGCAAAAAGGCTTAACCGTTGATGCAGACTGTTGTTACTTTGCTTAAGAGATG
>DASYQG010000182.1:0-5473 GCA_036005825.1 Chitinophagaceae bacterium
TTCAGGAATATTATATTGAACATCATAGAACTTTCCCGTCTTTCCACCTTTCCAATCTTCTGTTGCGATCTTTACACCATCAATTAATATATCAAATTTCCTGTCTTTATCGTCGCCAATATAGGTCAATAACAAATTACAGCCAATGACCTTATTCGTTTTCATTTCAAAAGAAAAATAATTATCTCTTCTTGCTTCACGTCCCATTCTACCGATCGCATCGCTTACATAACTTCTTTCACTTGCTTTCAGGTTATGATCTCTTTCTGGTTGCATCTCTCCTATCCTGAAATTATCGATCGTCTTTTCTTCTATCTCTTTTGCTCTTTTTTTTTCCGCTTCGTATTCTGCTTGTCTTGCCGCCCAATCAGCATTTGTAAAATAATCCCAATACACACTGTAATACTGATCATAGGTTTTATAAAAAGGGATCAGTTTTGTATCAAAAGGTTTTCCGACTCCCTTCATTTCAAAAGTCAATGGTGAATTGGCAATTGGTTTTATCCAATCATTTACATTTTTATTATCAGTCAATAAGACAGGAGTCCCATAAACAGGATCAGGCATGTCCTTTCCTAGTTGTCCGGCTAAAACAATCGGGCCGTATTTAATTGCAATGCGATTTGGATTATCGGGCATTGATTCAGTGTAAAGATTCATAGGAAAAACAACAGAAATAACATCACCATTTTTCCATAGTCCTTCTGTAAATAAATATCCATGCTGATCAACTTTGGTGAGAACAAATCTATCATTTACAGAAATATCAGGCGCAACTGCAGCCCAAAAAGGGAATCTAATTCGCAACTTAAATGAAACAGGTTTTTTGGAATGTATAACTAATCTAACTATCCCGTCTTCTGGAAACTTTGTTTGTTGTGTAATTATAACATTTTTCTCTTTCCAATTAAGTTGAGATGGGATGAAAAGATTCACAAATAAATCATCACCATTGTGGCTATATATCTGCTCCACATACTTAGAATGATTCTCCATGCCGCTTCCAACACAACAGGTAAATGTTGTAAAGGGACTGCTGAACTCTTTCTTTGTTCCCATCCTAAGAGGAACAAAATAGGTCATCATTCCATTTGTTGGATTTTGCGAAGCAAGAATATGATTATACAAGGCTCTTTCATAATAGTCCATTAATTCACCCGACGGATTCCATGCAAACAAATGTCTTGTTAGCTTGAGCATGTTGTAAGTGTTGCATGTTTCGCAGGTATTATCACTCAAGCGATCATTCAAAGAGTCAGCTCTTCCACAATATTCATAGTTGCTGTTTCCGCCAATAACATAACTATGATGCTTGACCATACTTTCCCAGAAAAATGTAGCAATTGTTTTGTCTCTTTCATTACCGGTCAATTCATATTGTCTTGCGCTGCCAATGGCTTTGGGCACATTGGTGTTTGAATGCTTTCCGGGCAACGGATCAATGTGTTTTGCCAATTGCCCCATTACAAACTCATCATAAAATTTATAAGACAGATCAAGATATTTTTTATCACCTGTGAATGAATAGATATTTGCCAGCACATCATTCATACCGCCGTATTCACAGTTCAGCATTTTCAATCTTGTAGAATCATCCAAATGGTTAACTGTGTTGTAAGTCCAGTCAGCCATCTTAACTACTACATCCAATGCTTTTTTATTATCACAATATAAATAGGCATCGCATAAACCAGCCATTACTTTATGTACTGTGTACCATGGGCTCCATCCACCATTCAGATCAAAACCTGAAGATTTAATATCACCTTTTGCTACTTTGCCAAAGATCGAGTCCTCTTTTGGTATTGCACCAACATAACCTGTCTTTCTTGCCTGCTGGCATTTTGCCAATTCATCAACAATATAATTAACACGATCTTTAAATTCAGTATTGCCCGTAGTTACATACATCATTGAGGCTGCAGATAAATAATGGCCAAGTGTATGACCGGACAATCCTTCACTTTCCCATCCCCTGTAAACCGAATCTTTTGTTGGCAACCCTGCATATTGATGAAAGCGGTGCAGCAAACGATCTGGTTTAATTGAAAGTAAATAAGCACTGTCCATTTCCATTGCATGTTTAAAGGGACTATTTAGAAGCTTTACATCTTTTAAACTAAATGCATAAGCCTTTACCTGTACAGCGGGTTTCACTTTGACTTTTGCATTAGTTTTTTCCGGCACATAAGATTGCGCCCATGAAAACGAAGTATAAAATACAAGTAAGAATAAAATAATTTTTCTCATGTAATTATTTCTTCCATTTATTTTCCAGCATTTTTATAAAATATCCTCCCACCACACTCCTTGCCTGGAAACCGACCTGCTTACCATTAGTAGTTTCATGCCAGTCACTCAACGGGACTCTTGTTGGCGTTTCGGTGGCAAATTTATAAACAGGTTTTATTAATGCTTCAAAATCTTTTTGACTATTTGCTAGTGTCGCTGTCCAGATTATCCAATCACTTTTTGTATAGGTCTTACGACTATCCAACGGCAAACCGAATTCATTTTGCTTTGTCAAATAATATTTGATCTCTTTATCATACACTGATTCGGGAAAAAGCTTTAGTCCAAGCAATTTATCCCAAACCAGATTATACTTCTGGCTCCATGTTCCTTTCTTGTCATACGTAAGCGAGAAATGATCACCATCATCAGCCATTTGAATCCAGCGAGCCGCATAGTCAGTTGCGATATTATGATACTTGCCGGCCTCACCTCTTTTACCAAGACCTTTTGCCATTTGCGCATATGCAGCGATGCCAACGATCGCCTTCATTGATAGATTTACGTTTCGTGAAAGATGTCCAGCAAAATCATCGGTACATAATTGATTGGCCGGATCAAATCCATCATTCACCAAAAACTCTACCCACTTACTCAATACATCCCAATGCTTTTTTGCAAAGTCAAATTTGTTCTCCGCTCTGCAAATTGCGGCAGTAAGAATGATCATATTACCTGCTTCTTCCACCGGCATGTCTTCAGGATAAGTTTGACCATTTGCCTGCGGATAAGTCCCGAGATCATGCGCAGGAAATGGCTTTGTCCACTTACCACTTTCACTATAATACATCAATGGCTCTACCATTCCTTTTAATAAATTTGGATTATAAATTAAAGTGAGCGGAGCTGAAGGATAAGTTACATCCACGGTCCAAATTGAACCATTACTGAAATTTTCTTTTTGCGGAAAGAGAATCTCATTATTTGGTCCTCTCACCAATTTATGAGCAGCTAATGATTGACGATAAGCAAGCACACAAAGATTTGCATAAGTGTCTCCGCCTGCATTCAACGCATCATTATATAGTTCTTTATCAAATTTGTCGCACCGATCTTCAATTGATATAAATTCATCCAATGACCTTTTTATCATTTCTTCTGTTGAAGAAAAGTTTTTCTTCCACCATGCCTGGAGATTTTGACCAAAGTATTGGATGGAATAAAGATCATCATAAGCAAGCAGGATTGTCTTTTCAACTGGGGTTGCTTTTATTTTGCGAAGGTCGATGTCCCAATTAGGATCAATTTCTCTACCTGGCTCACCACGAAGTAAATTGACATGGATATTTGGTTCATCCTTCGCTGCAACGAATGAATAACCCCAGTCAATTCTTAGATCATCTCCCTTCTTCTTTAAAACCGGCTGTTCAAGTGTGCCCGATTTCTGAATAATAAGTCCGTTGGGTTTATATGGCTTCATATCTGCTAGCTGAGACATTTTATTTCTTGCAATATCTGGTGAAGCATTAAAAAAAATCATCACATCATGTTGCTTTCCATCATTTGACTTTGCACTAAAAGTTATAAAGCTTATCGGTCTTGAATACAGATCAAGATCATTAGCCAATAAAGGGGAAAGAAATTTTACAGACAGATCAACACCTCCACAAGTAAATTCATACTTTGTTTGCGTTGCGGTCATTTCAGCCGATCGTTGTACAGCCTGCAACATTGTTTGTGGCGGCAAACGATCATACAATCCTGCATCGATATAAGCCTGCCCACCCGTGTTCTCGCAATAAATTGCCAGCACATTCTTTCCTTTTCTTAACTTCTGCTCAATATCTTTTGAAAGCAACACCTGCTTATTCGCAGAACAGCATCCATCTGAAAATATCTTTTCCCCATTGAGATATATTTCGACATTATCATCATATTTGGCTTTCAGCAAGAGTTCATTAAAATTCAGTGATTGAATATCATATGTTCTCCTTATCCAAATTTCCCGGCTTGACCACTCAGTTTGCGGACTCATGTTCTTTGTACCAAACATTCCTTTTCCAGTTTGCCACTTTGAATCATCGTAGTCAACACTTGTCCAAACACCCGCAGGTTTGGTTTCAGTGAACTGGCAATTGTATGATGCAAGGTCTGCATCGGCAACTATTGCCTTTAACTCTCTTGAAGGATCACCCAGAAATTTATAGAATTTCCCATCTACAGCCAATGTTCCAATTAATGAATGATCAGTACCTGTCCAATGCTTAGTAGTGCTTTCATTCAGCTTATCCGTAAAACTCCAAATGCTGAAATAAGGATCATGCACAATCAACGGGTAAGCCGGGGCTTTGTTTACTTGCGAGAAAGAATTTAAAAGTAAAAAGTGAAAAGTGAAAAATAGGAATAGCTTCTTTGTTTCCCCATAATTCTTAAAAATCATTTTAATCATGGTTCTATTTTGTTGAAAATTTATAGATAGTCGTTTGATGATAAGTTTCTCCCGGTTTCAAAATTGTATTAGGGAAATTGGACTGATTGGGTGAATCAGGAAAATGTTGTGTCTCTAAACAAAGTGCCGCATGCTGCACATATTTAGCACCACCTCTTGTATTCTTTAATGTGCCATCCAAAAAATTTCCAGTGTAGAACTGAATACCCGGTTGAGTTGTATATACCTCCATATAGCGGCCACTGCCAGCATGATAAACTGAACCGATCAATTCAAGATCATTACCTGACCTACTCAATACCCAGTTATGATCATAACCACCGGCTACACTTGCAAGATCTTTCCCGATCTTTTTTGCAGTTGTAAAATCCATCGGCGTTCCTTTTACGTCATCAATTTTTCCCGTTGGGATCAATGTTTCATTAACTGGCGTGTATTTATCCGCTTTCAGCATCAGGTCATGATCAAGTATGGTTGAATCAGCACCGGCGGATAAATTAAAATAACAGTGATTGGTAAGATTCAATGGCGTTGCTTTATCAGTTACTGCGGCGTAATCAATTTTCAAAGCATTATCCTGACCAAGCGAGTACATCACATCAACAGATAAATTCCCGGGATATCCTTCTTCCCCATCTTTGCTTAAATAAGAAAGAAGAATACTAGAATCTGTGGACAACTTCACGGTCCATATGACTTTATCAAACCCTTTCAAACCACCATGCAAAGTATTAGTGCCGTTATTTGCAGCGAGAGTATATTCTTTTCCATCTAATGTAAACTTTGCATTAG
>DASYQG010000183.1:0-3507 GCA_036005825.1 Chitinophagaceae bacterium
GCACACCTGCCCTTTATTAATTTTGTTCCAAGTCTCAGTTCTCCGCCATTTGACGGCATTGCGTCAATTGCATTGATGATGATATTTGTTAACGCAATTTTTATTTTCGGCATGTCCATTTTTATTTTGAGATCGCAGGGAGCATAATTTTTCTTAACCACAATATTTTTAAGCAGGATCTTATCACTTGCCATTTCAATTACTTCATCCAACAATTGATGGATGGAATATCTTTCTGTTTCTGTTCCCGGTTCCTGTTGACCTTTCAGAAGATCATTTATCAGGTCATTGATCTTTGCCGAACTGCGCTTAAGAATATCCATATACATTCTATCATTATCGTCCAATATTTTGGACTCAAGAAAATGGATAGTTAGTATGATATTGGTCAAGGGGTTTCGTAATTCATGAACAAGAACAGAAACCAACGGAATTGAAGGGTCATTCCAAACTGACTGTGTTGTCTTTTTTCGGGGGGAAATTGTAATAGAATTCATTTTGAGGGGGTTTTAGCGAGGCCTAAGCAAGATAAGTGCAATTACTTCCCTCATTGTTACAGGTTAACAGCTAATTGTTATATGATTCACACATTCAGCCGCTGACATTAAACAGACAATCTCTACCTGGTTAATCAATTGTTATTGAAAAGTTGCACGCAGGTTCGAGAGGCATAAGCATCAAAGCTGATATAATAAGAAATATACCGGCATCAAAAAACACCTACCAGTTCCACTTCAAAGACAAGTATAGAGTTTGCAGGAATAGTTCCAACAGCCTGGCTGCCATAAGCAAGTGAGGGAGGACAATACAATGTAACTTTTCCTCCGGGCTTGATCATCGGTATTCCTTTTTTCCAGGCCTCGATCAAGCCACCCAAATTAAAATTCACTGGCGTGGCTGACTGGTCAAAAATAGTTCCATTAGTTAATTGTCCTTTGTATTTCACACTTACAGTAGAACAAATGGTAGGCGTAGCACCTGAGCCTGCGGCATTAATGGTGTAATACATACCACTGCAGTGTTTAGTAGCAGTAATGGTAGCTGAAGCGAGGTAAGCTTCTAATTGCGTTACTTCAGAAGCCGGAGCTGCTACAGCACAAGCATCATACTTACACATATCATTATTTTCCTTGGAACAGGATAATAATAAGATCACAGAGCACAAAACGACAAAGATCCTCTTCATTAAATTTAAAATTTCGGCAAATATATAGGATTGAAGCAAAGAATTCGTTAACAAATAGAATAGCGATTTCTTACCAGTTAAAATAAGTTTCAGAATTATTTTTTTCCGATCATCCTGATCACTTTTTCTAAAGCTGCATTAAACTCTGGAGGTTTTTCGATCATCGGGTAATGACCCGTTCCATGTACATAAACAACGTCTGCAGAGGCTTTGCAATATTTTTTTAAAGAATCGATATGTGTAGTATCTGAATCACTATTTACAAGATAGAGTGTATGTTTTAACTGTTGCATCATGTCTCTTTCTTTTTGAGAAACATCAATCAGTGAACGCAGCACTTTTATGGCGATCACTGAATCATTGCTTTTAAAATCTTTTATGACCCGGTTTACAATCGAAGTATCTGCGGATGGCCGAAAAAGATTTCCTTTTGTATAAGCTTCCACGGTTCCTGAAAAGCTGCTATCCATCATTGCAAAAAAACCTTCGATACTTTTATTTTCTTCCTCTGAAAGTTTTACGCCAGGTTTTTTAAGATTATCGATCCCCACAATACCAATAATTGATTCGGGATATTTTGTATCCATCAATAACAGAATATCTCCGGACATGGAATGCCCGATAAGAATAACATTTTTTAATCTTTCTGCTTTTATAAATTCGTTAATATCATCAGTATATTTTTCAAAGGTCCATTCACTTCTGCTTTTATCTGACTGGCCAAATCCCGGCAGATCAAGCGCCACAACTTTATACTTATCGCTGAAATATTTTGACTGCTCACTCCAATATTCCTTATTTATACACCATCCATGAACGAAAAGCAAGGTTGTATCTCCATTGCCATATTGGTTATAGGCTATAGTAGTATTATTAACTTTTGCAGTTACATTTTCTTTCCTGTCTACAGCGCTATTACAGGAAACAAGAATAATTACAAGTAGTAAAATGGGAATTCGTGCTTTCATAATTTGAAGTTATGAAAACTAATGAGTGCAAATAAATCCTTTGGCCGTAAAAAATATTTTATGAACTTTATATTCTTTTCTCACAACAAAACCAATGATATGAAACTTCAAACTATCACCTGCGCCATTAGCTCAGCTTTTATTATTTTCTTAAGTGCTTGCAACGATGCACCAAAGGATACTGACAAAATTGAGCCAACCACTGCAACTACGGCAAGCACACCTAAACTAAAAGAAGAGACAGTTAGTTATAAAATTGATACTCTCAATATGAGCAGCTATGTTGTGTATGATGAGAACATTGTGGGTAAACGTCCTGCTGTTTTGGTGGTGCATGAATGGTGGGGATTGAATGATTATATAAAACGCCGTGCAAGAATGCTTGCTGAAATGGGTTATATCGCCATGGCGGTTGATATGTATGGCAATGGCCGGATGGGAAATGATCCCGGCGCGGCACAAGCTCTTGCAATGCCTTTCTATATGCATCCCGATATGGCAAAAAAACATTTTGACGCTGCATTAGAAGAATTCAAAAAAAATCCAAATGTTGATCAGAGTAAGATCGCAGGTATTGGTTATTGTTTTGGAGGTGGTGTGCTTCTTAATCTTGTACGAATGGGTGAGCCATTAAACGGGGTTGTAAGTTTTCATGGAGGTCTTGTTGGCACACCGGCCGATAAGAATTTGACAAAAGCGGAAATATTAGTTTGTCATGGCGATGCGGATTCGTTTGTTCCGAAAACAGAAGTTGACAAGTTTAAAAAACAAATGGACTCCATCGGCAAGTCATATACATTCAAATCCTATCCCGGCGCTACCCATGCTTTTACCAATCCTGGTGCTACCGAAATCGGAAAGAAATTCAAGATGCCGATAGAATATAATGCTGCTGCCGACACTGCATCATGGAATGATATGAAAGATTTTTTTGGAAGAATATTTAATAAATAGGCTAAAATAATTTTCCCGGGGAAAATGGAATGTCATGAACAACCCATTTTCTTTTTTTATCATCATTGAATTCAGATCTTTCTTTACATTTATCATCCTAAAATAAATTTTATGAATATGTCTATTGCAAAAAAATTAATGGCTGTCGTGATCCTTTCAGCAGCGCTGGTTTCATTCAGTACTAAGGCAGACCGTACAAACTTTTCCGGGAGCTGGGCTTTAAATGAAGGTAAAAGCGATTTCGGCGAGAGAGGTGCCAGGTTTGCTACTAAAGCAATAAAAGTGGAACAAAAAGATGATGCGATCACTATAGCAAGAACTACACCTTCTTTCCAGGGCGGTGATGATGTGACTACCACTGAAACACTTGGCTTTGATGGAAAAGAAGTGCAAGGCACA
>DASYQG010000184.1:0-35152 GCA_036005825.1 Chitinophagaceae bacterium
AATAGTTATGTTTCTATCGTGATAATATTGTTTGCCATCATTACGTACACCGCTAGTATTTATAAATGCCTCCACATCTGTATTTCCAAGATTTTGATTATTAGGTTGAATTGATGCAACAAGCTTACCACCTGAAATAAAGTCTATCCATGAAGTACCACCTGAAATATTTTGAGATACTGGCGAACCCATTGTAACTCCCTCATATACTCCCATTGTGTTATCATATATATGTACATCATCAATAGCGACGCCTTCAAAATTTACAAATGGGTCTGACACAACAACGACCCTGAATCGTATCGTTGGAATACCAGTTGGTAAGGGTGTTGTTGCAACATGCCATCTTGTGTAATCCTGTACACTCCATAATTTATTACCGCTATAATTCCGGTTATACCAGTTAGTGCCAGTACCAACATCTCCAAGACGAGTCCAGGTGATGCCCTCCCCTGAATATTCAATATATGCTCCATCACATAAACCACCTCCTCCACAATCCTCTAGGTCAAGGGCAATATTTAAACTTAATGTAGGATTTGTCATACCGGCAATATTGTAGCAAGGAGAATATAAATATGATGTTCCCAGGCTGTTATAATTCCCTGTAAGATTTGTCTTCCATGCCTTAGTGCCACTTGCTGCTTTATTTATTTTATTAGCAGCGGGAACTCCATACTCCCATGAGTTATTAATTCCCGAGCTGTGCCAGTAACCATCATTGGTTTCAAAATTCTCAACATAAGGAAATGTTGTAATCAATGGCGCATTAAAGACATTCAATGTTAATGTATCGTTGTCTTTAAAATTATCTGTTCCATATTGTACATTGATCAAAATAGTATGAGCTCCAAAAGTTGATAGATCCGCCTTTGCTGTAAATGTGTATTGTGTACTTGCATCTGGACCAAGAGGAATAGTAATAGTTTCAATGACAGGTGTGCCGCCGTCCACAACCATTCTTAACGGAATATTGCTGATTGAATTTGGGGAAGCGTTTCTGATAGTAACCGTTACAGTTTCTGCATTCGTAAAGCTACACTTATTAGTTAATGGCTCATCAATTGTTTTAAGTTGTATATCATCGATAGCTTCGTAAATTCTTATATCATCGAAATTATGACCCTGCGCTTGATGATTGTCAACAATATGAACAATTCCAAATTGACCAAATTTTACCTGAAAACTACTGCTGAAATTTTGAGAAGCAGCGATTAGTAGATCTGATATTTCAAGACTTGGTATTTTTTTAAAAACTCCCGGAATATTTCCATTCGATGAAAGTGTAAACGCTTCGATCCATGGCTTTGTATCATCCCCCCTTATCCATATCTTATTAATTGGACTTATAACGTCCTCGCCATGTGATTTAAATTGAAAGTCGAGACGTATATCTTTTACAGCAGCATTAACGCCATCAAGATTATATGTACCAGATACTAAATTGTCACTTCCAATACCACCATTCCAGGCACTAAAATCCATGATCAATGATTTTGACCCTGAATAAGCCATGCCACTGGTAAGAAAAGTACTTAATCTTCCATAAGGATCTGTGTTGGTGAAATCATAACGATCAAGTCCTTCAATCCCATATCTGTTTTTAAAATACTGGCGGGGAACAGCTGATTCAAGATTATCGATAAATGGCAAAGTGATAGGATCATTATTAAGTTGTCTTATTGTATCTGTAATTGAATTATTTGATGAAACAGGATCAAGACCTGTAGTGTTTTCAACTTCAACCTTTAAAATATAATTACCAGGTATTGAAAAATTATAAGGAACAGAAAAAGTATGTGTATAAGTTGCTTGTGGCAAAACTGTAGCAGAAACAACATCTTCCACGATCAATGATCCACCTACATAATATCGCATTTTAAAATTTGTAATGCTTGCATCATCAAGATTTTTAAATCTTGCTATCACTGGTGTAGAAGTGGTAAGTACAGTTGATGTAGCAATTCTTCCATAAACAGGAGCCACAATTGAATCCATTCTTAGATCATTGTCTGAAATATTTCCTGCGCAGATCCCGGAACTTGGAATTCTTTGTATTGCGTACGACCTCCTACCTCTCACTCCATTGATTCTTGCACTAACAGCGAGCCAGCATTCCTGATTCAAATTCACTCCCCCTAAGGTGTAATTAGTAAAATTGGTAGTCCCTATGGAAATCATTTCAGGACCCTGAAGTTGAAATATTTCATAATCAGTTGCACCAGGAATTGCCGACCACTCAATAGAAATATATCCTTCACATTGAATGGCAGAAAGATTAAGTACTGGGGCCTCCAAAATTGTAAATACAGAACTTGTGCTAGTTAAAGAAGTTCCGTTCCGGGAAACCCTAACTAATGCTTGATTTGTGGGTATTGCCGGGATTGGATCCCATAGGATCATTCTATCTGAAGCGGGTATATTATTGTTAATAGTAATCCAGTTTGAACCATTATCAGTTGAATATTCGACAGTAAAATTATTCTCAGGTTCACCATAAGATTCCCAACTAATAGTATGTGCTTCAGTAGGGCTAAAAGTTTCCCCACCGATGGGATATGTGATTTTTGTCTCGACGGGAATAATATCATAAACAACAAAGTATTCCTGTGGCCCTACGGGCACATTATTTCCGTTCACAGTAATTGTATAAGTGCCACTTACTGGATTTACAATTGTTACTTGCTCAATATTATTTATATGATCTGTAGAATTTATTGCAAGACTATTAACATTAGCAGGTACTGTATCGAGTTTATAAGGCAAAATAATAGAAGATGCAGGTGTTGTAATATCCATATCAAGGTCATTCACTAATGCCTGAGTTGCAAAAACAGTTGCTGCCGGATCATTCCAATATATCATCACTTTTAGTTGCGCAGAATTTGGAGGGACTGAAATTATGTGAGTATTGTTGTTTCCATTATTTATTGATGAAATAAAATAGTGATCATTGTTCAACATATCAATGGATCTTAGAAGATTCATGTATCCAAAACCATTTGTATAATCAGGTCCAGTATTTCCTTTATCATTACTACCATTACAAAGTAACGCTTTGATCAACCCACTTTTTGGTGTGGAACTTTTTAGTATTCTATATCGTTCATACAGCAGGGCCGCTCCACCGGTAACAGCGGGAGCTGCCATGCTAGTTCCTGAACTAAGGCCATAAATATCATCCGGAATAGGTGAAATAATATTTACTCCATCTGCGGTAATTTCAGGTTTTGTTCTTCCGTCTTTTACCGGACCACGACTTGAAAATGTTGCAATTCCTCCCCCTCTGTTCGTAGCACCCACTGTCAAAACATTTTTTGCAGTTTGGTATCCGCTCAATACAGTGCCAAATGCAGATGGATAGGGAGAACAACTTAAACTCCCATCATTTCCCGCAGCATACACATTTTGAAGATTGGGAAAAGCAATAGCTACCTGATCAAGGATCCGGCTCACCAGATCATAATAGCCCATGTACGAGCAATCATGCTCTATGTCTCCATAGGAATTATTAGTTAACACCATTCCGAAATCATTGACATAACTTGGTGCATTGGATATAATATCAGAATTAACTTGAGAGATCAAAGTTGACTTTGGAGCATAACCAGTAAATATTTCATTTCTATTGCCAGCGCCTCCGACAGTACCATGTACGTGAGTACCATGATAATTATAAGTGGGATGCCCAAAATCAATTAACCTTCCATTAAAATCAATATGATACTGTGGATCCGCGTTGTCACCAATACCGATAACGACGCCGTTTCCCTTAAGGTTGTATCCACCCACACTTGTTGCTGCACTTAATACATTTCCTTTTGAATCCTTTCGGGAATCATAATTCAACGGCTTATCTCCATGTGGTGCAGGTTCGATGTATTCAATAAAAGGAAATGAAGCAACTTCATTTAATCGAGAACGAACAATTCTTAAACCAATAACTTGATAATTGCTGTATTGAGTTGAAGTGATCTCAATTTTTTTCTCCCATAACAAATTTTTCATTTCATCAAAAGAAACTGTCTTTGGAAAACTGACCCATACATCCACCATACCGGGTGTCCTTATCGCCCATGATGGAAATATTCCTTTAGCCATTGCTGGGTGCATCTTTTGTGTTGGCGATAATTCAAGAATTGATCTTGCTCCTGCATTTTGTAAAATTGTATGATCAATATTTTTTGTGACGCAAATAGTAAATGCATTTCCGGGAATGTATTCAAGCAATTGAATACCGGAAGCAGCGAGTTCTTGTTTCTTTGTTTCTGAAGGTAATTGTTCAAATTGCAGAACAGCAAATGATTTGCCGTTTACTTTTTGCAAATGCTCTGTAATTTTTTTTACACTCTCCTGTGTAATATTTCTTTCAGTAAAAATTTTACCACTGCGAAGTTGCAACGCAGTGTTTTCATCTTTTTGCGAATAGGAAAAAATGGAAAAAAGACAAAGCAGGATGGTGAAAGGAATTGGATGGATTCTCATAGCCAGATTTAATCTTTTAAAATTAACACATTTGCGTAAAAAAAACAGGTATGTTTTACCAACCCCGCGTTAGTAAAAACACTTTTGGTGCTTTTGCCTCATTGACATTAAAAACAAAACTTGTGCATTGAGGCAAGGAACCGGTGCATTTCTTCCATGGATTTAACATCATTGACTATCATACTAAACAACCTGCCGCTTTGTTTGAGCTTCGCTTTATTAGTTCCTGTTTGTATAAACGAAAGTATTTGCTGAAAAGTTTGTGATTCAAAATAAGGAGAATCAGGTCTATTTATAAAATAGCAACGAAGGGTTTCATCTTTCAGGCTCATTTTTTCAAAACCAAGTTCAACGGCCAGTTTGCGACAGCGAACGGTGACAAAAAGATCATTTACTGGTTGCGGCAAATCGCCAAAGCGGTCTTTCATTTCTTCCGCCATCAATTGCAATTCTTCTTCCGTTTCAGAATTATCCAATCGTTGGTATAACGATAATCTCTCGGTAATGCTTTCAACATAATCATCGGGGATCAGAATTTCAAGATCGGTATCAATGGTGCAATCCTGCACAAAATCATCCTGTTTTGAAATTTCTTCCTTAAAAAGATCTTTGAACTCAGTTCTTTTTAATTCCCGAATAGCTTCATCCAAAATTTTCTGATAGGTTTCAAAACCAATATCTGCCATAAAGCCACTTTGCTCACCACCAAGCATATTACCTGCGCCACGAATATCAAGGTCACGCATTGCAATCTGAAAACCACTACCGAGTTCGCTATGTTGTTCCAGTGTTTGCAATCTTTTTCTTGAATCATCGGGCAGCGTACTCATTGGCGGCGACAATAAATAACAAAATGCTTTTTTATTGCTACGGCCCACTCTTCCTCTTAATTGATGCAGATCGCTTAACCCAAATTGATGAGCATTGTTTACAATGATCGTATTCACGTTGGGAATATCAACTCCGCTTTCAACAATATTTGTGCATACAAGCACATCATATTTTTTATCAATAAAATCAAGAATATGTTTTTCCAACTCATGTCCTTCCATTTGACCATGTGCAATGCCTATACTCAGGTCCGGGCACAATGCCTGTATAATATTTGCCATTTCCGGCAGACCCTGTACCCTGTTATAAATAAAAAATACCTGTCCGCCTCTTTCCGTTTCATAATAGACTGCATCACGGATCAGGTCTTCATTATAAGCATGCAATTCAGTTTGTATCGGCTGCCGGTTAGGCGGTGGTGTATTGATAATGCTAAGATCCCTTGCTCCCATTAATGAAAACTGCAGGGTTCTTGGAATTGGAGTTGCAGTTAATGTCAAACAATCCACTGTTGTTTTAATAGTTTTAATTTTTTCTTTGTGACCAACGCCAAATTTTTGCTCTTCATCAATGACCAACAAACCCAGGTCTTTATATTTCACTTCTTTTCCAAGCAAGGCATGTGTGCCAATGATTATTTCAATTTTTCCTTCTTCTAATTTTTTCAGCGTTTCTTTTTTCTCCTTTGCTGATTTAAAGCGATTGATATAATCAACGGTTACAGGAAAATCCTTTAACCGTTCACTGAAAGTTTTATAATGCTGAAAGGCGAGGATAGTTGTTGGCACCAATACAGCCGCTTGCTTACCATCCACACAGGTTTTAAAAGCAGCACGGATGGCAATTTCTGTTTTTCCAAAACCAACATCACCACAAACCAATCTATCCATTGGGGAAGCCGACTCCATATCTTTTTTTACATCTGCAGTTGCTTTCCCCTGATCGGGTGTGTCTTCATAAATAAATGAAGCTTCCAATTCTGTTTGCAAATAATTATCTGGTGTATGCTGAAAACCTTGTTGTGCTTTTCGGCTGGCATAAAGTTTAATAAGATCAAAAGCTATTTCTTTAACCTTAGCCTTCGTCTTATCCTTAAGCTTGTTCCATACATCGCTTCCCAACTTATTTACTCTAGGCACGGTGCCTTCTTTGCCAGTGTATTTTGCAATTTTATGCAGCGAATTGATATTGACATAAAGAATATCGCTATCCTTATAAATAATTCTAACCGCTTCCTGCAATCTTCCATTCACTTCAATTTTCTGCAAGCCACTGAATGTTCCCACACCATGATCGATATGTGTTACAAAATCTCCGGGCTGTAATTCACGAAGGGTTCTTAATGTAAGCGCCTTACTTTTATTATAAGCTTGTTTTATACGGTACTTATGATAGCGTTGGAATATTTCATGGTCTGTATAGCAAACAATTTTCAGGTCTTCATTGATAAATCCGGAGTGAATAGAAACAGTGACCGGGTTAAAAACTATATCTGATTTAAGATCTTCAAAAATGATCCGCAATCTTTCTAATTGTTTTGGATTTTCAGCAAACAGGTAAACGTTAAATCCCTTTTGTTCCCAATTTTTCAAGTCCTGTATTAACAGATCAAACCGGCGATTAAAGGCAGGCTGGATAAGTGTATTTGAATGTAAAGTAAAAACGGAAGAGCTATCGATAGTTTCATCACCAAAATAAACACAAGAACGTTTTTCAATTTGCTTTTCAAGATCGCAGGACGAAATGAAATCTGTTTTGGTAAAATTTACTTGTGTTGACTGATCAATATTGTCTTTTGCTTTTTGGTCTGGACTTCTATTTTCAAAAAAATATTCTAATTCCTCTTCGCAATCTTTCATTTTTTTATACACCAGTTCTTCATCCCGTATCCAAACAATCGTATTCTCCGGTAAAAAATCCAGAAGCGAAATTTTTTCTTTGTCAACAAATTGTGTTTCAATATTTGGGATAATGCTTACCTGTAATAATTTTCTTTCACTCAATTGCGTTTCGGGGTCAATAATCCTGATAGAATCAACTTCATTTCCAAAAAGCTCAATACGATAAGGTTTTTCATTTCCAAAAGAATAAATATCAAGAATACCGCCACGAATGGCAAACTGTCCAGGCTCATACACAAAATCCGTTCTTTCAAAACCAAAATCTGCAAGTTTTAAAAGCAAAGAACCTGTGTCAAGTGTATCACCATTTTTTATAAAGATAATATTGGAAGAAAGCGTATTTGAAACAACTACTTTTTCAAACAAGGCTTCCGGATAGGTAACAAGCACTTTTTTATTTACCGAGCCAATGGTATTTAATTGCGAAGCGATCTTTGTCAATGCCTCTGTTCGTAACATTACGTGGCTGCTGTTAAGCAGGCTAAAATTTTTTCTTTGTTTAAATGAAGCCGGAAAATAAAAAATATCCAGCGCCCCTGTCAGGTTTTCCAGGGTATTATGAAAATAAGCCGCATCTTCAGCATCATTTAATACGATAAGGTGATTAAACTGTGAGCAGGAAGGATGTTCAAACACGGCGGCGCTGAAAAATTCGGGTGAACTTCCCCGCAGGTTTTCAAGATAAATTTTTTGAGTTTGGGAAAAAGAAAGCCTGTCCGCCAACTGAAAAAGGCGGGGGGAGTTAATGAAATCATTCAGCAAAGCCTTTACACTCATCCGAAAAACAAAAATATAAAAATCCGGCGAGCCATTGACGTATTAATATCCGAAACATATATTTAAGTAAATTGCCTCTTTTTAAAAGTCAAATAATGAAAAGAAAGGTTATTGTCTCTGCTAGTTTCATATTATTAGTAGTATCCGGCATTTTATTGTTTTTAAACAGATCCACCAGCGATCTGCACCTTAACAATAAAGCCAGCGGGGAAAATGAAGAACACGAAGCAGCCTATCAATACCTGCGCTGGAAATATGAAGCTGACATGATCAAAGATCCAACTACAGGTGAAGCATTGTTTGGTTTGCGTGACCAGGAAATTGAATTTGCAAGATCGATCCCGGAAAGACATACTTCTTCCCCAATTGCAAGATTAACTACACAAAATAATTATATACCCGCGGGCCCAAATAATAATGGAGGACGAACAAGAGCTATTGCCTATGATGTCCGTTACAATGGAACGACAAATAAAGTTTTGCTTGCAGGCGGTATCAGTGGTGGAATATTCAGATCGGCAGACGGTGGCGCAACCTGGACAAGAGTAACACCGGCCAATGAAGTGCACAATGTTTCATGTATTGCACAAGATCCGCGTTCAGGAAACCAGGATACCTGGTATGCAGGTGGTGGTGAATATATAGGTAGCTCGACCGATGCAACCGGCGCAGGTTATCTCGCCTACGGTCTTTTAAAATCTAGTGACAATGGTGCCACATGGACCCGTTTGCCGTTAACTAATATGACTGACTTTAATGGTTCGGCAATTGCAGCTGGAGTTCCCGAAAGATTTGATCACCCATTTGATTATGTACATAAGATTTCCATTAATCCAACAAATGGTGATGTATATGTTGCTTGTCACAGAAGAATTGTTCGTTCATCAAACGGGGGTACTACGTTTCAAACAGTTTTCGGAAGTGCGGTCGCTGGATTTGCTTCAGGGGGACAGGGTGATGTTGTTATTTCGCCAACAGGTACGGTCTATGTCGCCGTTACGGGTGCAGCATCTGATCTTTCTTTGAGAGGAATTTGGAAAGTTCCAGCGGGAGACTTTACTCAGAAGGTAAGAATAGCCGGTGGAAGCATATTGGGTGTTGATTCAGTTGATGGCTGGAGAGGCAATGCCTATAGTTACACCTTGATCCCCCCTAATAATGATAAGTTTTATGATACCAGAAGAACATTACTTGCATTGGCTCCTTCAAATGAAAACATTTTATACGTTTTGTATGAGAATGGACTTACCAATACAAGTTCAGGTCGTAATAAAGAAGCAGATCTGTTTAAATTAAATATGACTTCCGGAAATGTTTGGACAAATCTTTCTGCAAACCTTCCTGATTTTCCTGGTGGTGATCATGATGCAACAGATCCGTTTACTATACAGGGAGGTTATGACCTATTTATTACAGTAAAACCAGATGACCCAAATTTTGTGATCCTTGGTGGAACAAGTTTATATCGTTCAACAAATGGTTTTACATCTACTGCCGCAACTTCATGGATCGGGGGTTATGGAAATACTTTACCCTCACTTAGTTTTTATGGACAATCTGCTAATCCGACAGACGCAAGCAAATGGAGTCATCCGGATATCCATAATTTGGTTTTCAATCCTTCGAATTTTAATGAAGCTATTTGTGGAAACGACGGAGGAATGCAAATAACATCAAATATTTCCGCAACCGGCGGAGCAGAACCCGTTTCATGGAATATAATCAGGAACTATCAAACACTCCAATATTACCGGGTGGCAATCGATCCGGAAATTGGTGCCAACAATTTTGCAGGTGGTGCCCAGGATAACGGAACCCAATTCAGAGATAAAACTGGTGTGGCTGGTACTCCTGTTTCCGATAGCAACAATCATCGCCGATTGATTGGTGGTGACGGTAGCTCAGTTGGTATTTCAAAAAGGAACGGCAGCACACAATATTTATACGGTGCGGTTCAGTTAGGCAGTATAAAACGTGGACAATTATCTTCATTTGCAACAACTGCAACTGAAATTCGCCCCAATGGCTTAACTGGCACTTCACCCGAATTCGGAGAGTTTGTAACTAACTTCAAACTAAATCCTGATAATACTGAAGACCTCTTTTATGTAAATTATAATCGCTTGTTCCGTACGACAAGTGCATCAACGGTTTCTTCTTCATCAGGCTGGACTGAACTGACCGGCGTTAGCAGTGCTGTTAATTCGAGTAATGGAACAAATATTGCAATCAGAGCCGTTGCATTTAGTCGCGGAAATTATGGTGCACTACATTCAATGTATTTCGGCACAACTGATGGAAGGGTATTCCGGTTAGATGATCCAAGAAATTCCGCTGCATCTGCAACCCCGGTAAATATTACTCCGACTGTTGCAGATATATCAGGGCTGAATGTCCAGGATATTGCGGTAAATCCAAATAATGATAATGAAATAATGATTGTAATAACAAATTATGGAAGAACAGTTGGGGCGGCCTTTAATAATGTAACCAATATACTTTGGACAGATAATGCCAAAAGCGCTTCACCAAATTGGAGAGTTGCTGAAGGAAATCTTACAGGAAACAACACATCCGGATATATTTCTGCACGCAGTTGTATGATCACAGTAAAAAAAGATGGGTCAGGAAATCCTGTTACCGAATATTATGTAGGAACAGCGGCTGGTTTATTTGCCGTGGAAAATTTAGGCCCAACATTAATTGGCGGTGGCTCACCTACATGGCAACGTGAAGGATCAACAACGCTGAACTATGCAGTTATCAACTCCCTTGCATATAGACCTGATGATAATGTATTGCTTGTTGGCACACACGGCAATGGTTTGTATTATACTTTTCTGGGTACGCCAAATCTCGTTACAGGGATCAATAACCCTGTAATAAATGATAAAGATTTTATAACCATGGTTTATCCAACAATAAGTGAAAGCATCATTCAATATCGTATCGGGAATAAAACAGATGTAAAAAAGATCTCGGTGCAATTATTTAATATGCAGGGACAGGAAATGTACAGGCAGGAATTGGGTTATCAAAATGGCAGTATAAATATTAGCCGGTATTCAAAAGGCGCCTATATATTGAGCATTTATAGCGATAATAAAAAATATCGTCACGTTCAGCAAATTATTCGATAGTAAAAAGCCCTCTGACGAGGGCTTTTTCTTAACAGTTCTTTCGCTGTTATTAATTTCATTCCCGCATCTCTATATACATGAAGAAAAAAGTATTTATACCTCTTATTCTTTTGCTTGTCCTCTTTTCAAGCTTTATACAAGTAAAACCACCGGTGAAAAAAGTTTATGGCTATAAGCAGTCAAGCATCCCGGGAATTTTACCTAACTATTCTGAGGAGAATGATATACAACCTACGGGTAAGAGCAAGCCAAAACAGAACTATAATTACTGGTTCTATATTGAATTCCTAAAAACTGAAAAAATAAATATAACCGGGCTTTGGGTATCCGGTATTCGTTATGATATAAAATCAGATTCAATAACTGATCTGCCGGTAAGAAAGATCATCTTTACAGGCATGGAAAAAAATGACACGACGGTCATGGTGCCGGTTACAAAAAATAAAATAATTCTCGTTTATCCTTCCGGTGAAAGCAAGATCGATGATTCGAAATATGCATTAGATCTTGCCCGGCTGAATGAATTAGTTGTTCGTTATACCTGGAAAAATAAAATCTATTATACAACAATGAAGAAATTGAAAGAACTAAATCCTGATGTTCGTCAATAAAATATATTTGTCACTACCAGATTTTTTTTTACTTTTAAAAGTTCGATTGCTTGCCATTTAGGCGAAAGGCGGCGCTTCGGTGCCGCTTTTTATTTTGCTTATTCTTCAATTTCTATTTTTATATTCATTTTGAAATTGCTGTTTGTTTTGTACTTTGAATAAATTTTTTTTATGGCCCTGCAACCATGGCGTACAGGTAAAGTAATAAATATCATCCAGGAAACGCATAACACAAGACGTTATGTTATTCAGATCCCAGAGCTGGAGAAATTTGATTTTATCCCGGGACAGTTCGTGACTCTTGATCTGCCTATTCATGAAAAGCCCAATAAAAGAATAAGAAGCTATTCCATTGCAAGCTGGCCTGATGGAACAAATGTTTTGGAACTTGTTATTGTATTACTTGAAGGTGGATTAGGCACCACATATCTTTTTAATAATATTGTTGTAGGAAGTGACTTGACGCTGCGTGGCCCGCAGGGAGTTTTTACATTAGACGAAGAAGACCTGCAAAAAGAAATAATCATGATCTGCACCGGAACCGGCATCGCTCCATTCCGAAGCATGGCTACTTATATCAAGCTGCATAATATTGCTCATAATAATATCTATTTGATCTTCGGTACCCGGAAAAAAACTGATCTTTTGTATTATGAAGAGATGAAAAGTCTTCAGCTGGAAAAGTTCCATTATATCCCGACTCTATCCCGTGAAGATTGGGATGGTCGAACTGGGTATGTCCATCCAATTTATGAAGAGATATGCGCCAACAAACAACCGGCTTTATTTCTTTTGTGCGGATGGAAGGTGATGATCGATGAAGCCAAGCAAAGAATTCTTGCAATGGGTTATGACAGAAAATCAATTCACCAGGAATTATATGGATAGAAATCACTTCTAATCTTGATAAGTCTCATGTTCGTATTTGAACCACACTTGCTATATTCGTAAAAATCAGAATTTCCCTATGGGTGCTTCTTCCCTGATTGTTCTTGCGATTTCTGCTGTGGCCTTTTCCGGCATAGCCATCCTTATCTCCAAAGTAGTTTTAAAAACAACAAAAAATAGAGCAAAAGGTGAGCCTTATGAGTGCGGTGTTCCAACAACAGGTCCGAGTTGGATACAATTTAATGTTGGGTATTATCTTTTTGCATTAATATTTCTAATTTTTGACGTTGAGCTGATATTTCTATACCCGTGGGCTGTCGTTGTTAAAAGTGTTGGCTGGATCGCTTTAATAGAAATTGTGATTTTCTTTTTTATACTTTTTATGGGTTTTTTATATGCTCACAAAAAAGGGGCATTAAAGTGGCAATAAGAATAGTATGACAGACAAATTTCAATCAGAATCATCACTTGCTTTTCCCGGAGAAGTTCATCAGACTCCTTCGGGGGGCATGCTTGTAAGCAAACTGGACGACGTGATCAATTGGGCGAGATCAAATTCATTATGGCCATTGGTATTTGGTACAAGTTGCTGTGCTATTGAAATGATGAGTGCCGCTGCTGCCAAATATGATTGGAGCCGGTTCGGATTTGAAGTAGCAAGAGCTACTCCACGACAAGCTGATGTAATAATAATAGCAGGCACTATTGTAAATAAAATGGCGCCAGTATTGAAAAGATTATACGATCAAATGGGTGACCCGAAATATGTGATCGCAATGGGAGCTTGTGCTACAAGTGGCGGACCATTTTTCTATAACACATATTCAGTTGTAAAAGGGGCGGATCACGTAATACCAGTTGATGTGTATGTAGCAGGTTGCCCTCCAAGACCAGAAGCATTGATAAATGCATTGATGCTGCTTCAGCAAAAAATAAAAAAAGGATTGACAAGGGAACAAATAAGAGAAGAAAGCAAGATAGAATATCAAAAGGCTGTATAGTTAATGACAAAAGAAGAATTAAAAATAAAACTCACAGAATTATTGCAAACCGTCACCATTGATGAAAGCGGTGAATGGTTAAATATTATTATCACACCTGGCGATTTACCTATAGCTGCAGAAATTCTTCGAAACAAACCTGAATTGAATTTTGACTACCTGTTTTGCCAGACCTGTGTTGATTGGAAAACACATCTCACCATGGTTTATCATTTAGATTCGACGAGATACCGGCACCAGGTAGTAGTGAAAGTGCAATTAGACAGGAATAAGCCCGAAATAGAAACTGTCTCCCATATCTGGAGAACAGCAGAATTTCACGAAAGAGAAGTGTATGAAATGTTTGGTGTAAACTTTTTGAATCATCCTGATTTGCGATTATTAATATTACCGGATGGATGGGAAGGAAAAAATCCTTTGCGAAAAGATTTTGAAGACCCTGTTAACATGATAAAACTGTAATGTACCGCGAAACCGAAATATTAAAACAACCTGGTGCTGGCGCACCTGATGTGTTTGGTGATATGATCATCAATGTAGGACCACAACACCCGGCTACTCACGGCGTGTTGCATTTGGTAATTACATTGAACGGAGAAACGATAAAAAAAGTAGAACCACATCTTGGTTATATCCATCGTTCCATTGAAAAAATGTGTGAGAGTTTGAGTTTTCGCCAGTTTATTTATGTTACCAGTAAAATGGATTATCTCTCTTCACATATCAACAATCATGGTTGTTGCTTATGTGTTGAGAAAGGAATGCAGATAGAAGTTCCGCCAAGAGCACAAGTGATAAGAGTGTTGATGGATGAGTTAACGAGACTGGCATCACACCAATTATGGTGGGGCGCTGGTGCAATGGATATCGGTGCACTCACTCCTTTCTTTCATGCTTTTCGTGAAAGAGAAATGATAAATGATATAATGGAAGAAACCTGCGGCACCCGGTTAACCATGAATTATATGGTACCGGGTGGTGTGATGGTTGATGTTCATCCTAATTTCCAAAGAAGGGTAAAAGAATTTATCGCTCATTTTAAAAAAAAGATCGATGAATATGATGAATTACTGACAGGCAACGTGATCTTTCAAAATAGGGTAAAAGGAGTTGGCTATCTTTCAAAAGAAGATGCCATCTCTTATGGTTGCACAGGCCCAACTGCAAGAGGCAGCGGTGTAAGTTGTGATATAAGAAAATTATATCCTTATGAAGTTTACAGTAAACTGCAGTTTGATGAAATAATCGAAACTGATGGTGATTGTTTAGCCCGGTATTTAGTTCGAATGAAAGAAATGAGGCAGTCACTTTCGATCGTTGAACAATTGATAGATGATATTCCTGAAGGTGATGTGCAGGCAAAAACAAAAGCTGTTTTGAAATTACCCAAAGGAGAATATTATTCAAGAGTGGAATCAGCAAGGGGCGAGTTTGGTGTGTATATAGTAAGTGAAGGTGGTACCACACCATATAGAATTAAATTCAGATCACCGGGTTTCAGCAACCTGAGTGCATTAGATCATATGGCAAGAGGCGGAAAGATCGGCGATCTTGTAGCGATCATGGCGATGATCGACCTGGTGATACCGGATATTGACAGATGAATAGAATTACTGATATCCCGATATTCATCGGGATGCTGCAAAAATGCCGAAGCAATTGATGCAGCACAAGAGTGCGACGCAACGAAAGCTAAATAGAAATTCGATAGTCGGGCTAATAAAATAAAAAATGCCAAGTTTAGAAAATATATCAAATCAAATTCATCAATGGTTGAATAGTACATTCAATTCGCCGTGGCCAATGCTGATAGAATTTGCAATTGTGGGTGTATGTATCATTGGGTTGTTTGCAATGCTTGGTTTGGTACTTATTATGATGGAAAGAAAAGTTTCTTCATGGATGCAACTACGCCTTGGTCCAAATCGCGTGGGTCCCGGAGGAATGTTTCAAACAGTGGCTGACACATTAAAATTGATCGTAAAAGAAGGAATGACGCCGGATGGCGCCGATAAACTATTGTTCAATCTTGCGCCATTTATTGTAATGATAATTGCCATGGTGATAATGGCGCCGCTGATGTTTGCAAAAGGCTTGCAGATCTGGGATATTAATATTGGTGTTTTATTCTTTTCGGCAATATCATCTGTATCGGTTATTGGAATTTTGATGGCAGGTTGGGCAAGTAATAATAAATATTCATTGCTTGGTGCTATGCGTAGCGGCGCACAAATCGTGAGTTACGAATTGTCTGCAGGTTTTGCCATTCTTGCAATCGTAATTCTGACAGGTGATCTGAAAATTTCATCAATCGTGAATTCACAAGCGAATGGCTGGTGGATCTTTAAAGGCCATCTTCCTGTGTGGATCGCATTTGTGATCTTTATGATCGCAGTAACAGCAGAGACCAATCGTGCGCCGTTCGATCTTGCTGAAGCAGAATCAGAACTTACTGCAGGATTTCATACTGAGTATTCAGGAATGAAGTTCGCTTTGTTCTTCCTTGCAGAATATGTAAACATATTTGTGGTTTGTGCACTTGGTGCTACTTTGTTTTTGGGCGGGTGGCAACCATTACATTTTGGAACAGGTACGCAGTTCAATCATTTTATGGATTATATTCCATCAAGTCTTTGGTTCATGGGCAAAACATTCTTTTTAATTTTTGTGATCATGTGGTTTCGCTGGACATTCCCGCGACTCCGCATTGACCAGTTATTAAATCTTGAATGGAAATATTTATTACCGATAAGTATGTTCAATTTATTATTGGTAACGTTGATGGCGATAATGGGATGGCATTTTTGAAGTGAGTGGTCAGTGGTGAATGGTGAGTTAGAAAAGTTCTTTTAATTGATTTTATTTTTTGTGTTACCAGCTAAAGTTCCCTGATTAAACTTTGGTTGCGTCGCACTCTTGTACGCTTTGTTGGCTACTCAGCTTTTCTCAAAGCTCATAGCTCGAAGCTCACAGCTCAAAATTAAAAAATGACGTTCTTAGTAAAATACATAAAAGATGTTTTCGGAGGTGTTAAGTCACTGCTTACTGGTATGAGATTGACCGGTTGGTATGCTTTGCATCATGGAAAGGAAAAAATAACGCAGCAATATCCTGACAATAAGGATACACTCGAATTGCCTGAACGTTTTCGTGGGGAGGTAGTGATGTTGCATGATGAACACAATGAACATGCCTGCACCGGTTGTACAGCATGTGAATTAGCATGTCCCAATGCAACAATTAAGATCGTTACCAAGTTTGATGTCCAGCCAGATGGTAAAAAGAAAAAAGCCATTGACAAATTTGTATATCACCTGGAGCTTTGTACGTTTTGCAATTTGTGTATAGTGGCCTGTCCAACTGATGCTATTAAAATGGCGCAGACATTTGAACACAGTGTTTTCGATAGAACAAACCTGACAAAGATTCTAAATAATCCTGGCTCGAAGATCCGGGAGGGAGTTGAATAATAAATTGAAAAAGTGGAAATAGGAAATTTCGAAATTTCAAAACCAGAATGACTGCATCGCAAATTATATTCTATATTTTATCAGCTTTTATCTTGGGCACAGCAATTCTGTCTGTTACTACAACAAAAATTTTTCGTTCAGCTATCTGGTTGTTGTTTTCTTTGATCGGTATTGCTGGTTTATACTTCTGGCTTGAAGTGGAGTTTATTGCAGCTGTGCAGATAGTAGTTTATGTCGGTGGCATTGTGGTGCTCATCATCTTTTCAATTTTTCTTACGCAGCAATCCGGCAAAGAGATGCCAAAACCACCGATGCTGAGAAGTATTGCATCAGTATTAGCTGTCTTATTTGGTTTTGCCCTAACGTATTTTCTTATTTATAAAAATGATTTCCAGGCTGGCGATAAAAGCTTTGACTGGAGTGTAAGTAAAATTGGCAACCAAATGCTGGCAACAGGCGAGAATGGTTATGCATTGCCTTTTGAAGTAGTAAGCATTTTATTATTGGCAGCCATGGTTGGCTGTATCGTGATCGCAATAAAGGCCCCTGCTGGAGTTTCTTCAACAGAAACAAAAGGACTAAAGCAGGACAATATTGAGAATTTAAAAGAAAAAGAAATGGTTGAAGGTTTATGACTGACATCCCCATATCGCATATCTTATTTGTAAGCACTGCTTTATTCTTTATCGGCATGTACGGTTTGTTCACACGTCGTAACATGATCACGATGCTGATGTCAATAGAACTGATATTGAACAGTGTGAACATAAATTTTGTTGTGTTCAACAAATACCTGTATCCTGACAAACTCGACGGCATTTTCTTCACCATATTTATTATTACGATCGCGGCAGCGGAAGCAGCAGTGGCAATAGCCATTATCATTAATCTCTACCGTAGTCACCGGTCAATTGATGTAGAAACAGCCGAAGAAATGAAATACTAAAATGAACTACGCTTCATACATAGCATTGATCCCACTTCTGCCGTTAGCAGGGTTTGCTCTATTAGGAATTTTTGGTAGAAAATATTTTAAAAATTCTTCTGGCATCATTGGAACCGGGTTACTATTTGTTTCCGCAGCTTTGTCATTATACACGGCTTACAATTATTTTTTTGTCGATGGAAAATTTGGCGACGCTTATCAAACAATAACTGCGATAAAATTTACCTGGTTAACGTTTTCAGAGAATGTTAGCATCGACATGGGCATCATCCTCGACCCTATTTCTGTAATGATGCTGGTGGTGGTCACATTTGTTTCATTAATGGTACACATTTTTAGTTTGGGCTACATGAAAGGAGAAGAAAGATTTGCAACTTACTACGCATTTCTTGGCCTCTTTACATTTTCAATGTTAGGATTGGTTGTGTCAAGCAATCTATTCCAGATATATATGTTTTGGGAGTTGGTGGGTGTATCCTCTTACTTACTGATCGGTTACTATTATGACAAGCCCTCTGCAGTTGCCGCTTCTAAAAAAGCATTTATCGTGACACGTTTTGCAGATCTCGGTTTTCTTGTTGGTATTTTAATTCTTGCCTTCTATGGGCAAACCCTTGATTTCAAAACGCTGATCGAAAACTTAACTACACAACAATCATCTCAATTCCTTGCGATCACGACAGCCTCTTTTGTTGGGGTAAGTGCACTTACATGGGCATTGACTTTAGTGTTTATCGGTGGTGCAGGTAAATCAGCCATGTTTCCATTACATATCTGGTTACCGGATGCAATGGAAGGCCCCACTCCTGTTTCCGCTTTGATACATGCGGCAACCATGGTTGTTGCAGGTGTTTATCTTGTAGCAAGATTGTTTCCGCTGTTCACCATTACTCCTGTATCATTAAGCATTGTTACCGTTGTTGGAATTGTGTCAGCATTTCTTGCTGCAGTAATAGCCTGCACGCAAACAGATATTAAACGAGTGCTGGCATATTCCACTATGTCGCAGATCGGGTATATGATGTTTGCTCTTGGTGTTTCTGGTTATGGCGGTGAAAATGGTTTGGGTTATACTGCTTCCATGTTCCATTTATTCACTCATGCTTTCTTTAAATCATTATTATTCCTTGGAGCTGGTGTTGTTATTCATTTTATTCATAGCAATGAAATGAAAGATATGGGCGGCTTAAGAAAATATTTGCCGATCACCAATCTTAGTTTCCTTGTTGCATGTTTGGCGATCGCGGGCATTCCGCCATTTGCAGGATTCTTTAGTAAAGAAGAAATTTTATTAGCAGCATACCATTCCAATATAATAGTTTTCGCCGTAGCATTGTTCACTTCCGGACTTACCGCATTTTATATGTTTCGTTTATACTTCTCTATTTTCTGGAATAAATCAACGGAAGTTCATAACCATCATGGAGAAGGACCTTTTTCAATGAAGTTTCCTTTGATTGTCCTGGCCCTCTGTTCAATTTTTGCTGGTTTTATTCCTTTTGGCGAATATATTTCATCAGACAGGTTGCCATTGGAATCTCATTTTGATCCTATGTTTTCAATAGCACCTGTTGCATTCGGAGTAATTGGAATCTTACTCGCTATGTGGATGTACAAGAAAGAAAGTAACAAAGCTGAAAAACTATCAATATCCCTAGGTGGTTTATACAAAGCAGCCTACAAGAAATTTTATATTGATGAGATATATCTTTTCATCACTCAGAAAATAATTTTTAATCTCGTTGGTCGCCCGGCAGCGTGGTTAGACAAGAATATTGTGGACGGACTGATGAATGGGATCGCCAATACAACAGCATCAGTTTCTGGTTTCATAAAAGGCATACAATCGGGTAAAGTGCAGAGCTATGCTATTTATTTCTTTGGTGGAATTGTTGCGTTGGCAATTGTGTTTTTGTATTTGTGGAAATGACTCGTTTGAAATTTGAAGTTTGAGGTTTGAAGTTGAACTACAAACCAAAAACTATAAACTATAAACTTTTTTGATGAATCTTTCATTACTTATACTTGTTCCATTAATCACAGCAGTTGCTATTTTGCTTGTGAAAGGGTTGAAGCAGGTAAGAACTGTTGCTCTGTTTGGTTCCGCTGCGCAATTAATCATTGCATTTATTTTATTTTATTTATATAGGCAGGAAAGGGCCGGTGGCAATACTTCAAATTTTTTATTTGAAAATAATTATACCTGGTATGAGCCGTTGAATATTAATTATCACGTCGGCGTGGATGGAATATCTATCGCGATGATCCTGTTAACCGCATTTGTGGTGATAGCCGGTGTGTTGGTTTCATGGAAAATGGAAAAACTGAGCAAAGAGTTTTTCTTCCTGTTGATATTTTTGAGTCTTGGCGCTTATGGATTCTTTATTGCGCTTGACCTGTTCACACTTTTCTTCTTTCTTGAAGTTGCAGTCATTCCAAAATTCTTATTGATCGGCATCTGGGGCAGCGGAAAAAAAGAATACAGTGCTATGAAACTTGCATTGATGCTGATGGGTGGATCTGCATTGGTGTTTGTGGGATTAGCAGGAGTCTATTTCAATACAAACATAAATGGAGTTCACAGTTTTGACTTGACACAAATAGCTGGAATGCATATTCCAATTGAAGTACAAAAACTATTTTTCCCATTTGCATTTATTGGATTTGGGATATTTACAGCTTTATTTCCTTTTCATACATGGGTGCCCGATGGTCACTCGTCAGCGCCTACGGCAGCATCGATGTTTCTCGCCGGTATATCCATGAAGCTTGGTGGTTATGGATGTTTAAGAGTGGCTACTTATTTAATGCCTGATGCGGCACATGAATATTCAACAATAATAATCGTGCTGGCTTGCATCGCAATTCTATATGGAGCCTTCGCTACTATGATGCAGACGGATCTGAAATATATCAATGCATATTCATCCGTGAGTCACTGCGGGTTTGTTTTGTTAGGTATCGGCATGTTAACAAAGACATCGATCGATGGAGCCGTAATGCAAATGGTATCTCATGGATTAATGACTGCCCTTTTCTTCGCCGTGATCGGGATGATATACGACAGAACACATACGAGGCAGGTAGCACAACTCGGCGGATTGATGAAAATGATGCCGTTTATTTCAACAGTGTTTGTAATTGCGGGTTTGTGTTCTCTAGGTCTGCCAGGCTTTAGTGGTTTTGTTGCTGAGATGACGGTATTCATGGGTTCATGGCAAAAGGCAGATGCGTTTTATCGCATTGCAACAATTATTGCCTGTGCATCCATTGTCGTAACGGCAGTTTATATTTTAAGAGCAACAGGGAAAACGATCATGGGTCCGATTATAAATAATGAACATTTGTCACTGGGTGATGCAGGATGGAATGAAAGGTTAGCTGCAGGTTTATTGATCCTTGGAATTGTTGTGATTGGCATTGTGCCATTCTTATTAAAAGACTTGATTAATCCTGGAACGCAAATAATGATACAAAAGATTTCAGCAGTTGCAGGTGGCTAATTATTAATTTTTTGATTATTAATTGAATTAATGGTAAACGATTTTCTCATATTGATGAAACAAGAGCTGGTGATAACTTTTATCATCTTCGTTTTGTTGTTTGTAAAACTGGGCAAAGAAGAAACAAAAAATGAGACACTGATCAATTTTGTAAATATTCTTCTTACACTTAATCTTATTTCGGGATTCTTTTTTCAGCAATCAGGGACTTTATTTGGTGATATGTTTCGCACCAATGAATTGCTAACATTAGAAAAGAACTTATTGAGCCTCGGCACACTTATTATTTCTTTGCAATCATATAACTGGCTAAAAGATCATAAACATGTTCCGGAGTTTTATATATTACTGTTATCGACACTGCTTGGTATGTTCTTTATGATCAGTAGTAACAATCTACTGATGTTCTATCTTGGATTAGAGCTTTCAACAATTCCCTTAGCAGCCTTAGCCAATTTTGATCTCGAAAAAAGGCGTTCATCTGAAGCTGCATTCAAAATGATCATTTCATCGGCATTTTCATCTGGTCTATTATTGTTCGGTATTTCGATGTTATATGGCAGCACCGGTACATTAAGTTTTGCTGAATTGCCAGCGCATTTGACTGGTAGTCCGCTCCAAGTCTTTTCCTTCATCTTATTGATCGCAGGATTTGGATTTAAAATTTCGGCCGTACCATTTCATCTATGGACCGCCGATGTCTACGAAGGTTCACCAGTTGCGGTTACATCTTATTTATCAGTTATTTCAAAAGGAGCGATCTTATTTGTACTCGTTTCAGTTTTATATAATGTGTTCACACCAATGAATGATACCTGGTACAATATTTTATTTCTGATTTCTGTATTGACGATGATCATTGGTAATTTATTTGCATTACGTCAACAAAATATGAAACGCTTCCTTGCCTTCTCCTCTATTGCGCAGGTTGGCTTTATATTGATTGGTATAACAGGGCAGTCAGCAGAAGGAAGTGCGTCGGTAATCTTCTTTGTGCTGATCTATATTTTCTCCAACCTCGCAGCATTTGGAGTTATTAATTTAGTTAGTGCCGTAACAGGAAGAGAAAATGTGAATGACTATAAAGCATTTTATAAAAATAATCGAAGCTTAAGCTGGGTGTTAGCGATCGCTTTGTTTTCATTGGGTGGTATCCCTCCTACTGCCGGGTTCTTTGGTAAATTCTTTTTGTTACTGGCGGGTGCAGGCAAGGGAAATTATTTGCTCATCACTATTGCTGCATTGAATATGGTTATTTCGTTATATTATTATTTAAGAGTGATCAAAGCGATCTTTATGGATGCAAATGAGGATCCAATTGAGCAGGTAAAATCGGGTTGGTCACCAAAGTTGGCGATGATCATTTGTGTGGCTGGCATTATTATTACAGGATTAGCAAGTGGGGCATACCAGTACATTCATTCTTTGGTAAAATAATTTTGTGAATTATAAATTTTGAATTTTATATCACCAGATTTCTCCATCATCATTTAAATTCAACATTCAAAATAATGGATAATGGCTATCAATAAAAATCATGAGTTTGAGGATTTGGGCGGAGTAAAATGTGCCATCGTGGAAAAGAATGCTTCAAAGGAAAGAGTCGCATTTTTAAAAGATCTGTTGGAAACAAACAATTTTGAAGTTGTAGTTGTTCCCTCTCCTCCATCAAAAGCTGCGCCGCCGCCAAAGCCAGTAGAAGGTGAGGCAGGTCCTGTTGTTGTAACTCTTCCGCCACCGGAAACATTTACTATCGGAGTAACTAATCTTGCTTTTAATCCTACCAACGCTATTTTTGGAAGATTATTAAGAACAAAAGATGGACATATCGTAACACAGGCATATTGGTATCAGAAAGAGTCATCAAGTCATGACGAGATCCCTTACTACGAAACGAAACTTTAACTACCGATAAATGGAAATAAAAAATCTTTTTGATCCTTCTTCAAAGCAGGAGATCATTGATCGCATCAATAAACTTACGTCACAAACGAAGGGACAATGGGGCAAGATGAATGTTTCGCAGATGCTTGCTCATGTGCAAATGCCGATCCGCATTGCATTTGGTACGCACCAGCCTAAAGGAAGTTTTTTGCTGAGATTAATTGGTCCACTTTTTAAAAGCAAATTATGGGATGAAAAACCATACAAACAAAGCCTGCCTACCGATCCGACATTTGTTATGACCGGCACCGAAAAAGAATTTGAAAAAGAAAAAGCCACATTAATTGACCTGGTAAACAATTTCAACGAAACAAATATTCAAGGTGAACAACATCCTGTATTCGGCAAACTCACCAAACACAACTGGAGCAAAGCCACGTGGAAACACCTAGATCATCATCTCCGGCAATTTGGTGTATAATTTCTTTCACATCTTTGTTAACTACTAACTATCTCATTTTTATTTATTCTGAGGTATGCTATCATTCTTTTTAAGAAAAACGAAGGTGAAACAGCATTGAATTCCTTTATATCGTTCCTCAAAATCTTCTGCCTTTAAATCTTAGTATGGTTATTGTATTTCCAATAATAAACATACTATGGAAAATAAACGAAATGAAGCAACACTGAATCGTCCTGAAGGTGATCGGGTACTTGATGCACCTTATGTTTTTGTAAATATTCCGGAATTTATCCGCCAACTAAAAAGTGAAGAAGCCTGGCAAAAAAATGATCGCAATGGTATCACTGTTTTTAAAACTGGCCGTGTAACAATGGTATTAACCTGTTTACATGCTAAGGCAATTCTAAAAAACAACTTGGTTGATGGCATTTTTACTATACAGGTTTTAGAAGGAATTGTAAGAGTTAAAACACCCGACGGTGATGTTGATATGCAGCAAAATCAGGTAATGGCGTTTCACCAATTGGTTGATCATTCCATTGAAGCAATGATGGATTCAGTGATACTGTTTACTAATAATTCTTCTGAAGTAATGATATAAGATATCCCCATGGAAACGCTTCTCTCAGAAATAATAAAGAATAAGATCCAGGGTCAAGGACCGATATCCTTTCATGATTTTATGGAAATGGCTTTGTACTATCCCGGGTTAGGTTATTATACTTCTTCTCCTGATAAAATTGGAAAACACGGCGATTATTATACCAGTCCTTACTTCACAAATGTTTTTGGAAATGTAATAGCAAAACAATTGGAAGAGATGTGGCTCCTGACAGGCAGAAAAGATTTTACCATTGTGGAGTTTGGCGCTGGGATGGGGTCCTTATGTGTCGATATACTCAAACAACTTAAGCACAATAGTGAACTCTTTAAAAAACTGAAGTATTGCATTATTGAAAAAAGTGAAGCAATGCGTCAGAAAGAAAAAAAGGTCATTGACCGAAATTTGATAAATGAAAAAATTATTTGGTATGATTCTATTCAAGAGATCCCATCTTTCACCGGTTGTGTTTTAGCAAATGAAGTGCTCGACAATTTTTCTGTGCATAAAGTAATTATGAAAAAAAATGAACTTAAAGAAATTTTTGTTGATTATGATAACGGCTTTATTGAAGTGCTGAAACCCGCACCGGACGATTTGAAAGAATATTTCACAGCATTAGGTATTGAGTTACCCAATGATTTTTGTGCTGAAGTGAACCTGGAAGCAATTGACTGGCTAAAAAGAATCTCCTCTTCCTTAGAAAAAGGCTTTGTACTTACAATAGATTATGGCTATCCATCATCTGAATTATATCAATCCTATCACCGGCTTGGAACAATAGTTTGCTATAATAAACATACGGTGAATGATCTTCCCTATAATAACATCGGGCAGCAGGACATAACTGCACATGTAAATTTTTCAGCGCTGAAATTCTGGGGAGCAAAACATGGATTGAATAATTGTGGGTTTACCAATCAATCACAATTTCTTTTAGGGCTTGGGTTGACTGAACATTTAAGAAAATTGGAAGAACTTGAAGAAAATAGTTTTGATGTAAGAAAAAAATTAATACTGCTTCATACTCTCCTGATGTCAATGGGAAAAAAATTTAAAGTGCTTATTCAACAAAAGGGATTGAAAAATCCTTTTCTTTCAGGTTTACAATTTTGTCAGCCGCTTATTTAAACACCAGATCTCCGCTTTGTGCCACAATTGCAGCTTAATTCTCCCGGCATCATTTTTATGCATTGATTTATGTTATCAATTTTTTAATTAAAAAAAGAAAGACATGTACTACAATCAGTCATGTGCCGCAAAAGGCAACAATTACGGAAACCGGCAAGGCCAGTTTATCCGATCAATGCAGCGAGCCGCTGTAAACATTTACAAAACTGACAGCAGTTATGAAATGCTGGTGTTTGCACCCGGCCGCATCAAAGAGAATTTTCATATTGATGTAAAAGGAAATGAACTTACAGTTTCTTACACCCCACCGGAAGGCTTTCAAAGACCAAATTGGGTATTGAGAGAATACAGTCGCGGTGGATTTGTAAGGACTTTTACACTCAATGAAAGTATTGACATGGCAGCTATTGCAGCCAAATACACAGATGGTGTGTTGCAAATAAGCTTGCCAATCATTGCAGGTAAAGAAAATGAGAAGAAAGAAATTGTGATTAATTAGGTTATTTTAAGTAGAAGCTGTCTCAAATCGGACAGCTTCTTTTTTCGATCAATAAAATAGTTTATTTATATGCCACGGCTGCACTTGTTGGACCACTCAGAGGAATTATTTCTGTTCTTTTAAATCCCGCTGCTGTTGTCCAGCGTTTAAAATCAGATGGCATATAATCGAATGCATCCCCATTTTCAATCAACATATTCAGGCTCATCAACAAACCAAAAGAATTTTGCCTTCTTTCATCATCAATAATATTTTCGATAGTCATAAATACACCCTGATCCGGTAAAGAAGCATACACTTTATTTATTATTTCCTGTTTGTTCTCCTCATCCATACCATGAATGATGTTTCCCATTGTGATTATTTCAGCAGAAGGGATATTATCTTTCATAAAATCCCCGCTGATAACTGTGATCCTGTCAGATAAATTAAATTTTGAAACTTTCTTTTTTGCCAGGGGTTCTACCGGTGGCAAATCAAAAGACCTGCAATGAATATTCGGATGATTCAGGCATATTTGAATACTTAAAAGTCCATCAGCTCCTCCAACATCCAATAAAGTTTTGTATTTACTAAAATCAAATTTTTTTGCAAGTGTCATAAAATTGCCGATCTGAATACCGCTCATAGCATCCATAAATTCCTGAAGTTTCTCAGGGTTTTGATACAACTGCATAAAAAAGGACATATTACCCTCTGCCGTTTGCCTGGCTTCATTTTGCGGTTTACCGGTAAGCAATCCTTCTTCCAAATCACCCCAGAAGCGATATAAGCGATTATTTCCCATTTCAAGTATGCCTCCAATATAACTTGGCTTGTTTTTGTCAAGGAAAATTTCTGTATCCATACTATTGCTATACACTGATGAGTCCATTAAGCCATCTCTTTGCAAAAAACCAAATGACACCAATACATCAAGCCAATCATACACATGCCTGTCGCTGGTACCAAGTGAAAGCTGCTGTTTAATTTCTTTACCAGACAGTTTAGTGCCGGCAAGCCAGGTAAATAAACTGAATTTAACGGCTGCCAATAATGCCTTGGATGCCCAGTAACCCATACCAATTTGCATTATTTTAGATGGATCTGGTTGCTGACCTTGTGAATGCTCCATAAAAAGGTTTAAGCTGTAAAAGTTACATGGTATTTTGAAAATAGCAAGCAGAACTTGACTTTATAAAATAATCATTCCTTTCTATCAGGATTGTCCTAATAGTTAGGCGTGTTGAAAAAACGGCAATTGCTAATAATCAATTGCGCAAGATAAACGCCATCACCCTCAAAGTAAGTCTGGTAACAAATGATGCTTTGGGCGACAATTCACTAACTGTTAGGTCATGCTAACTCTGCTTCATAACCTTCCATTGCCAATGCTACGGATACATCTGAGCTTAATTTGAACGAAGCAAGCATTTCTTCAAGAAACGCATCTGAATGTGACGGATCATGATGGGCAAACAAAGTATGTTTCGCTGATGTAATAGAGGCAAATAATCCTGCATCATCGATCGAAGAATGTCCCCAGCCTCTTCGAATTGGATATTCTTCCTTTGTGTATTGTGCATCGTGCAACAATATATCAGCTCCTTCAGCCAGGTCATAACCTGAAACCCATTTTGGATTAGTGATCATTCCATGACTTCCCAATGCTGGTTCATGATCGGGTATGTATGTAAACACAAAATTTTCCCGCATTACTCTGTAACCAACTGTTGGACCCGGATGAATTATATAAGATGATTGAATGCGAAACGGACCAATATTAAATACGCTGTTGCTAACCTCATGCAATTCTAATTTGCATGGAACATCACGAAGCAGAACCGGAAATAAAGGTGGCGAAAGATAACGGCTGATGCGTGAAAAAAGTGATTGCGAACTGCTGGCCGGTCCCCAAATATGGATTTCTTTGGAAGGATCAAACAATGGACTAAAAAATCCTAGCCCTTGAATATGGTCTAAATGAAGATGTGTGAGCAGTATATCTATTCTCTTATTGTTAGAAGAGCATGCACCTCCACAACGCCGAATGCCGGTTCCTCCATCAAGCACAAGCAAATAATCATCATGAGCCACGGAAGCGCAGGATGTATTGCCTCCATATTTTTCTGTTTCGGGTCCGGTCGTTGGTATAGAACCACGAACTCCCCACAATTTTACTTTCATTTTAATTTTTGTTTCCAAAAAATAGCAACTGCTCCTAAAAAATTTCCGGACCGGCTAATGATCGGATAGGAAGTAGCGGATATAGGTTGCTTTTTTCCTTTCAGGCTTTCAATCTGAAAACTCTTATGATAAGGATATTGTTCTGATAATGTTCTTACCAATGGTAATTCTTCCGGAGCCATTGGATTACCATCATTATCTAATGGTTTAAAAACCGTGGACCACTCTTCTACGGGCATTTCCCCGCTATCTTCAAATCTTTTTCCCAACATTTCTTCTGCCGGTTCATTGTAAAAAATAAGATTCCCAACTGTATCAGTAATAAAAACGGGTATGGAAAGACAATCTGCCAGTTGACGATTAAGAATTATTTCGATCTCATAAGCCGGCATCGTGTATTTTTTAAAGCAGCTAGTGCTTATCTAAATTTAAGAAGAATAGTTTTGATAAAACGAAACTTGCCAAAAGATTTTTATTTATTGGCATAATTGTTCTATAATTTTTTTATGCTTAGGGTAAATTGCTGATAATTCAGTTGCATTAGCCAGTTCAAGATCTTCAAATTCAAAACCCGGAGAGACAGTGCAACCAACAAAACAATACTCACTTCCTGGAGCCGGCCGGCCGGCAAACCAGCAATTAGCGGGTACAACATGTTGAAATGATTGACCTTTTTCAAAATCATTTCCCAGTGAAATAATTTTTAATTCCCCGTTTTGTTCAATTATATAAATAAGCAATGGATCCCCTGTATAAAAATGCCAGCACTCGTCACTCTTGATCCGATGAAAAGCAGAAAAATTTCCTTTCTCCAATAAAAAATAAATCGCAGTTGAAAAAACCCTGTTTGCTCCGAATCTCTCCGGCAAGGCATCTGCAGCAATTTGTTCATTGCATTTATATGTCTGTTTATACCAACCGCCTTCAGGGTGCGGTTCTAAATTATATTTTTTGATAAGTTGATTGGTAATCGACATTCTAAAAATTAAATCGGTTTATATTTTTTTTGGATCAGATTTTAAGTTTTTTCTTGAATAGTTATAAGTTCATCTACTACAAACTTTACATCTTCTATTATTCCAAAAAGTATTGACGACATGCGGGTTCTTAACCATGGATACCCAAGAAAATAAACACCGGGAAATTCAGGTATGCCATCTTTATGTATCAATTTTCCTTTTTCATCAAACACTGGTAGCTTAATATAGCTGTAGTCATGATCAAACCCTGTCGACCATATAATTGAATTGATATTATTTTCTTTGAGATCAAGTGAAATTATATTACTTGCACAGCTTGCATCAAGATCAGGAATATCCGCTTCGTCATAATTTGCAGGAGGTGCAGATAAATTATTTTTTGAGATATAATCATCGACCATCTTTTTTATTTTCTGAGAAAATTCATCTGCAAATCTTACATGTTGTGCCGCATCATCCTGGAAAAAAGCTTTAGTACTATCAGTATTATTCATTTTACCTAAGATAATGGCGCCACGCTTTGCAAGAAATTGTAAACTCAGGCTTTCTCTCCCACTACCAGTACCGGAGATCTGCGGTGGACGTAAGTCTAATATCTTTGGATCATCTATTTCTTCGGCTTTTATTTCATAAAATCCTGCATCTTTTATCCAATAAAAAATATCTTTCCCGCGGTACCATCTCGGTATTCTTGGCACCATACTGGTTGAGAGATAAACTTTCCTTCCAGCATCAAGCAGATCTTCAGCGATCTGGCAACCAGATTGTGCGCCGCCAACTACTAATATGGCGCCATCGGGTAATTGTTTAGCATTTTTATATTCACTTGTGTGCAATTGCTTTATATCCTTCGAAATATTTTTAGCCAATGAAGGAATTTTAATTTCATTTGCAACACCTGAAGCAATTAGAACATGTTTACAGAAATACTTTTTGATCTCATTATTACATATAACGGAAACAACAAATACTTCTCCCGGTTTTTCAATAGAAACTACTTTTGAATTTTCTACCACGGGTAGTTGATGAATTTTTACATAATGTTCAAGTGCAGAAACAAAAGCAGGTGCTGATGAAAACGAGTCGGGGTTTTTCGGTTCAGGATCGTCTCCAGGTAAAATATTTAATTTATTTGTCGAATTAAGTCTGAAACTATCCCATCGTTGAGAACGCCATGACTCGCCGATCTTTTCACGTTCAAAGATGATATGACTTAAACCATGTTCCTTTAAATGATAACTGGCAGCTAAGCCAGAATAGCCTGCACCTACAACAATTACTTCAAATAAAGATTCAGTCATAAAATCTCAACTGGTCCAATATTAAAAATACGAACTGTATGGGGTAAAAAATACACACATATGCGGTCTGAAATTTGATGTTCTACTAATAACTAAACCTTTCTAGTATGGCAAATACAGATAAAAATAAAAAAGAAGAAAAAGATAAATCTCAACCAGCTTCAAAACCTGATCCTGAAACCCTGGATACATCGGATCCACAAGAACACATGAAAGGACCTGTTTCTTCATTTATGCAGAATATTAAAGAAGAAGCAAATAAGAATGATAAGGTTTCAAAAGAAGAGGCAGATAAAAAAAGAGATGAACACCTATAACGATCGCATCAATTTGAACGATCAAATAAAGTTAGGGATAACCGTATCGTTAATCCCCTCTATGATTATGTAGACAACTGTCCCTAACTTTATTCTCTATGAATCGCATTGATCGTCTGGCAGCAATTCTTATTCAATTACAGTCACGACCATTGGTAAAAGCACGGGACATTGCTGAAAAATTTTCCATTAGTCTTCGCACCGTTTACCGCGATGTAAAAGCACTGGAAGAAGCAGGTGTCCCGGTTATCGGCGAAGCAGGAACAGGTTACAGGTTGATGGAAGGTTATAAACTTCCTCCTGTTATGTTCAACATGGATGAAGCAACGGCATTACTTACCGCATCTAAACTAGTGCAATCAAAAACAGATGCAGGCATTTCCAAACATTATACTGCTGCCTTGGATAAAATAAGAGCCATTCTTCGTCATTCAGAAAAAGATCATATCGAAGAAATTGATGAGCATATTGCGGTGATGAATCATCCTTCCATTGTTTATCAACCGCAGGCTGAACTGCATCTGCAATCAATATTAAAAGCCATCGGCAGTTCTTCTGTTATTGAGATTAACTACACTTCACTTGAAAAAAATGAAAGCACAAAACGAAAAGTAGAGCCTGTTGGTATTTATTATCTCGGCAGTCATTGGTATCTGATCGCATTTTGTCAAATGCGAAAAGATTACAGGAATTTCCGCACAGACAAGATCACACGTTTAACAAGCACTGCTGAATCAAATTCAAAAACACATCCACCACTGCAAAGTTTTATCAGCAAGATGTCTGCAGACAAAGAAGTAACAAAAGTTGTTATAGACGTTGAACCCGGTGTTGTAAAATTCCTTGGAGAGCAGAAATACTACAATGGTTTTGTAAGGGAGGAAAAAGCCGGTGACTATGTTCGCATGACATTCTTGTCTGGTTCAATAATGGGATTTTCGCGTTGGTTTATGCTCTTTGGTGATCATGCAAAAATCGTTGAGCCACTCGAATTAAACGATATGGTAGCTGAGATAGCAGAAAATATTTTGAAAAAACTGGAATATTTTCAAATGCTGCTGACATAGGGTTGTCACAAGTGGGTTGTTTCTTTGATTATTAAAACAAAACACTATGACATTTATTGAATTTTTTAAGAAGCAATTCGTCGAAGAAGCCGCCACAACCCGCAAAATGCTGGCCCGTGTCCCGGACAATCAATACAATTACAAACCGCATGAAAGATCGATGGTGATGAAATCCCTGGTATCACATATTGCCGACCTGCCCGGCTGGATCCATCTTACATTGACCACAGACGAGCTCGATTTTCAAAAAGCATATGAGCAACCGGATATTAAAAACAACAAAGAATTACTTGCATTTTTTGAAAAAAGATACAATGATGGTTTGTCAGCCCTCGTAGCAGAAAATGAAAAAGTATTGAATGATCCATGGACATTGAGAAACGGCGAAACGATCTACGCCACCAATCCAAAGATCGATGTGCTCAGAATGTCGATGAGCCAGCAAATACATCATCGTGCACAGCTCGGTGTGTATTTAAGGTTACTCAACGTAGCGATCCCGGGAAGCTATGGTCCCAGCGCAGATGAAACAGATTTTTAATAATAAAAAAATAAGATCGTATGGAAGCTCATGATTGATTCATGAGCTTTTTGTTTACTTAGCTTTTGTAATGCTTTTTTGCTTTCGTTGCGTCGCACTCTTGTGCTGCATGAATTCTGCTCAGCTTTGTCCAACCCTATTTGAAATTATACTATGAACGAAGTTCTTCCCCCGCCAGCGGGGGACATTGTACACTGTGTTAACATGAAAAAATTATGGATGCTCTTTATTGGTACATGCTTTTACGCACCAATAAAATCAGGCTGATCATTGTCCCCCGTTGGCGGGGCCGGGATCTACAATTAAAAAGAAAGATTCTTAAGGGATGGACAAAACAAAGTTCAATGACGTGCAACAGTTTACAGACTAATTAATATCATCTTCTTCAACCACTTTTTTCCTGATATTACAGCATAATAGAAACTATGTGGTGGCAGTATGTCTTGGTTTTCCTTGGTGCTGTGTTGATGGATATTACTCCCCTTCCATTACCGCCGGCATTTACCATCATGATCCTATTACAGATAATGTTTGACCTTCCTGTATGGCCGGTAATTATTATTGGCGTAATTGGCTCCATTGTCGGGAGGTATATTCTTACACTTTATATTCCCTTGATATCTTCCAGAATATTTAAAAAGTCAAAGAATGAAGACATAGAATTCCTGGGCAATAAGTTAAAGACGAAAGGTTGGAAGAGCCAGCTTTTTATCCTTTTTTATACATTAATGCCATTGCCTTCCACACCATTATTTGTTGCCGGAGGGGTAGCAAAGATGAAACCCATTTACATTATCCCTGCTTTTTTTGTTGGCAAATTTACAAGCGATAGCATAGCAGTATTTACAGGCAAGTTCGCAACAGAAAACACCGGGAGTCTTTTACATGGTATACTTTCCTGGAAATCTATTACAGGTTTACTGGTGGGACTTATTTTTCTTTTTTTATTAGTATTTATTGACTGGCGATCTCTTATCCAGCAGAAAAAAATTAGACTGAAGTTTAATGTCTGGAAATAAAATTAAAATCAATTCTTTGAAGGTGGCACCCGTATATACACCAACTTTATATTCCTTCTCCCAGATTCCCGTTCATCTATTTCAAAAAGTGCCAAACTCCTGATCAGTTGTAATAATTTTTCAAATCCATAATTACGTGGGTCGAAGTCAGGCCGTTTCTTCAATAACATGTTTCCAAGATCACCCAGGAATGCCCAGCCATTTTCATCAGCAATATCATTGATGCTGGATGTAACAAGATTCACAAGATTCTTATCAGCTTTGCTTATCACTTTTTCTTTTTTCCGAAGATCACTCAGCTTTATTTGTTTCGCACTTGCCTCGGGCTGATCCAATATTTCTATATAAATAAATTTATCGCAGGCGGCCCTGAATGGCGAAGGTGTTTTTTGTTCGCCCATTCCAAACACTTTCATTCCTGCTTCACGCAATCTTGTAGCAAGTCTTGTAAAGTCACTGTCACTGCTTACCACACAAAACCCATCTACCCGACCTGTATATAAAATATCCATCGCATCAATAATAAGGGCAGAATCAGAAGAATTTTTTCCGGTTGTGTAACTATATTGTTGCACAGGCGTGATCGCATGATCAAGCAACACAGCTTTCCAGCCCGCCACATGTGGCTTTGTCCAATCCGCATAAATGCGTTTAAAAGTTGGCACGCCGTACTTGGCAATTTCTTCCAAAATGCCATTGATCAAGCGAGACGGCACATTATCAGCATCAATTAAAACGGCGAGCCGGAGATCTTTTGCGTTGTCCATGTACAAAAACGATTTACAGGAAAGATAATGATTTAAAAACTGTCATTTTGCCGGTAAAAATTGAATCTTTCCACTAATATTTATAAAGATTCTGTTTGATTAATGAGGGAAACTTTAACCGAACCTCTGGGCATTAAAGATTATCTTGCCTCTTCTGCAGGTATGAGATCTGCAGGTAAATCAAATTCAAATGTCAAATCTGACCCAGGTGGTGAATGTGGACAAGAACCTGAAAACGCTTAAGAAAACTGTGCATGCATCAGACATCGATCAATTACTTAGCAGCAGAGGACCCTTTACTTTTTTTGCTCCGTCCGATACCGCCTTTCAAAAATTAGAAAAAGGCTTATTGGAAAAATTATTCGAGCCTCAAAACCGCAAACGACTTGCAGATCTGCTGAGCAATCACATTGTAAATGGAAAAATAGATTATAAAGAATTGAAAGATGGCGATAAACTTACAACAGTAAATGGCCGTGAGTTAAAAGTGCAGGTAAATAATGGCACAGTCAGCATCGCTGATATTCCTGTTCAGCCTCGTGATGTAAAAATTCTGAACGGAGTTATCCATGTAATGGATACGGTGATAATTTGATCAGATCTATTTCGTCGCTTTAATAGAGATACCAAGATGGATCGCATCCCGGATAAGATCATCAGGTTTACCAGGATAAATAATTCCCCAATCTTTACGATCAATATTGAATTTGGCAACGGCTTCTGCAGTATTTCCTGAAACGGTAATACGGGCCGGGAATTCTATATTTTTTGTAACTCCTTTAAGCGTAAGATTTCCGCTTACTGTATGTGTAGGATTCGTTACTTTATATTTATTGATCTCTTCCTGTCGGGGATCTGTAGTG
>DASYQG010000185.1:0-3008 GCA_036005825.1 Chitinophagaceae bacterium
TTTCGTGAATGAAGTGGAGATCGATCACAGTCGACATATCATCCAGGAGCTTCTGGAAGTGATCATTAATTCTAACCAGATCGGTCTTGAGATCTCTGAAATAGAAGGCGATGCAATTCTTTTCTATAAATATGGTAATAGTCCCGATCTGAAAGAGGTATATGAACAAGTTGAAAAAATGTTTCGTGAATTTCATAAACATCTTCGTGCTTATGATCATCGAAGATTCTGCCAGTGTAAAGCTTGCGTCGAAGCAATTGACCTTACCTTAAAAGTGATAACTCATTATGGAGAATTTACAGGCTATAATGTAAAAAACTTCAATAAGCTGATCGGAAAAGATATAATCGTTGCACACCAACTTTTGAAAAACGATATAGAACAACATGAATATTGGCTTGTAACCGACGGTCTTGCTGGTGACAATATCTCGGATGAATTGCCTGGCAAGCTTAATTGGAACAAGAGTTTAAAGCAAACAGAGGCTGGAACAATTCCTTTCCAATATACACAGCTAGGTCATCTTAAAAATGACCTGCCAAAGGTTTCGTCACTTCAGCTGGAAATAAAAAACAAAGTCATGGTTCTTAGCTTTTATAAAGAGTATGATGCTGATATTATTTCATTACTTCATGGTGTAGTAGATTTTCATACACGAAAACTCTGGCAGGATGGAGTAAAAGAAATAGAAGAGGTCACCCATTCGGATCTGCCAAGGCTTGGCACACGTCATCGGTGCATTTTGGATAAAGGTCAGCGGATAATGTATTCAAGCTCGTATTCGTTTACACCTGAAAAGATAGAATATAGCGAAACTGATGCGAAAAAGACTGCATCCATATATAGCACTTTCCAAAAAATTACCGAGGACAGGACAGGTCTCACGGTTGACATTTATTTGAAAAAGAATCCCGTACTCCTCTCACTTTTTAAATTATTTGAGAAGAAAAAAATGGAAAGATCATTCCAGAAATCGCTTGTGAATCTTGAGAAGTTTATGAAAGAAGTAAAAATCCCTTCTGGTGTATAGTTACTATTTAAAAAAAAGATTTTCATCTGCTACTATCGGGAAATTATTATTCTTAATTTTGTCGTAATGACATCTGTGCAAAACGATATCAGGACAAAACAATCAGAGGATACCGATGTTCTTACCAGTGTAGAGGAGCCCTGTAATCTCATTGTGTGGAATGACGAGGTTAACACGTTTGAGTGGGTGATCGATACATTGATGGATATCTGCGGTCATAGCTATGAACAAGCAGAGCAATGTGCCTATATCATCCACTTCCAGGGAAAGTATGCAGTAAAGAAGGGAAGTTACGATGAATTGAAACCAAAGTGTGATGCGATCACTGACAGAGGCATTGGAGCTACAGTTGAAATGGTTGTTGCATAAATTTTTTACGTAGAAACACTAAATTAAAATTCTCCATTCCTAAAAAAAGTGGATTCCCAAACCCAACATCGAAGTTTTACCCTTTTTTATTTTCAGTAAATAGCATTTATTTGATAATTGTTTCCGAGATTGATCGGAATTGCTTGTAATCTCTCCCCCATGCCATTATTTGTAATAGAAAAAGAGTTTGCTTTTCCGCCAGTTCATCTTGCAGAACCAGATGGATTATTAGCTGTTGGTGGTGATCTCTCGGTCGATCGCTTATTAGTTGCTTATAGCAAAGGAATATTTCCATGGTATGAAGGAAAACATATTCTTTGGTGGTGCCCCGATCCTCGCTTTGTTTTATTTCCCGGCGAAATGAAAGTGAGTAAGAGTATGAAAAAATTGTTGAAACAAAATGCGTTCAATTTTACTACTGATAAAGTTTTTGACCAGGTTATTGGCAACTGCAAAACGATTAGGAGAAAAGGCCAGGCAGGCACCTGGATTACTAATGAAGTAAAAAAGGCCTATACAGTTTTGCATAAACTTGGCTTTGCTCACAGCGCCGAAGTCTGGAAAAATGGTGAGCTGGTTGGCGGTTTATATGGAGTAAGAATTGGAAAGATATTCTTTGGTGAAAGTATGTTTAGCAAACAAAGCAATACAAGCAAATATGCATTTATAAAATTTGTTGAGCATTTAAAAAATGATGGTGTTGAATTGATAGACTGCCAGGTTTATACTGAGCACCTCGAAAGCATGGGTGCAAGAATGATCCCAAGAACAGAATTCCTGCACACATTAAAAAAGTTGATCCCACAAGATTAATTGCTAAAACCTGGTTTCTAAATAATGTGGTAAAACCGCACGCCATGTGTTCCAGTCATGCGGCCACTCCTGCCCCCAGATATCCAATTCGTAGTTAATTGCTTTATCATAAAGAATTCTCGCAAAGCGACCGCTGCTACCAGGGTCCTCATAAGCGCCGCTACCAGAAAAAATATGCAGGTGATGCGTCATCCTAATTTGTTCCAGCACATTATGATCAGTTAAATTAGGCATGTAATGCATCGGGCTATTGAAATAAACATCATCATCATAATGTCCTTTTGTGTATTCGGTCAGATCATATACACCACTCATAGCAATCACTCCATTGATAATATCAGGTCTCTTCAAGAATAAATTCATGCTATGCAAAGCGCCAAATGATGCGCCACAGGTATATATCATCGTATCGGAGCTGGAATTAGTACGAATAAATGGAACTACTTCATTAAATATATAATCATTCCATTGCTGGTGACGGATGGATTTATCATGTGGATTCATATTATTATTGAGCCAGCTTTCATTATTGATACTATCAATGGAATACACTTTTAATTTACCGGCTTCAATAAAAGGAGCTATATGATCCATCAACTGGAATCTTTCATACTCTAAATAATCAGCTGCAGCAGTTGGCACCAGCAATAATGAGAACCCGTAATGCCCATAAATAGCGATCGGCATCTCCTTATTCAGTGAAGGGCTGTGCCATGAGAAAAGTGTTCTTTCCATAAAAATGTTTGAAGATTCAAAATAAGTATTTCGCTCTGTATAAAATGATTTCCTATATTAA
>DASYQG010000186.1:0-4671 GCA_036005825.1 Chitinophagaceae bacterium
CCGAGACTGGATTCGAACCAGCACGTCGAAGCATATTCATTGCTTAAGCTTGCTAAATCGTATCCATTGAAATTGCATAACAAGGACATAACAAGAAGGATGTCATTAGTAAAAACGCGACATAGTAAAATTTCATTCCGATTAGCTTGTATTTACAATAGTAGTATAGTAGATTTGTGTAGAAGAAAATCGAAAATGTCCGGGAAAAACCGCTTCTGAATAATCCGTACTGATACTACTCTTAAAAGATCATCCTGCTATCATTACGTGTTCTTCAGCCGGTTCAAAAAATTGGAGGATCATTTAATCAACCCTAGAAAATGAAAAAAATCTTTACTATGCGAAAACTATTATTTATGACGGTTATTTTTTCTGCACTTATCTTCTGCTCATGTAGTAAACATGACGTGAAGCATACAGTTCAATATTTTATTTCAGGTCAAGGTATTATGAATATCAGTTGTACAGATGCTAACGGTGAAATAATATATATAAGTAGTGTTTCTTCAGCATGGGCATATGCATTTAATGCGCCAGGCGATAAACGTATTATTAATTTGGTGGTTAATAGTGTTGATGGTAGTCCTGTTGGCGGAAAAATCTTGATAGACGGCCAGGAAGCGGCGCTGAATAGTTCAAATAAGGGATCTGTATCACTGATCACACAAATGCCATAACAAAGCAGGTATTCCTTAATAGAAATAACTTTTTACTTGTTGTGCATAGGCCAACTATCTTTTCCAATGCATGTTATTATCTTTTTGATAATGATTTTGTAGATAATTTAAAATACAATTAGGATTAACTTTAGTAAACCTCTATAATTGTTTATGGTTGATTCCATCATTGTAAAGGAGACCTCGATATCAGACGGTCGAAGGGTGGCATTCCTTACCTGAACAATGTGATATGATTTCTCATCTAGCTCATCATTTTCAAAGAAAATGTCGATGTGATCGTCCAGCGGGGGTATTATACATTTAACTATTAATTCCAGGTGCTCTTTGTTGTCGCGATTTAATTGCGAATCGAGTGATATGGGTAAAAAAGTGTTTCAAGAACATACAGAGTATAAGAATCATTTTTTGATTGTTTCTTACAACAGAGTTTATGGGAGGAAAATTTTGAAAGTCATGATAAACCTCGTCAATTTTGGTAAGCATATGCAATTAATTATGGTTGATAATTCCCCTAAACTTGGTCATTGAACGTACGAATAAAAATCATTTTGTATTGGACTTAGACGCTAAAAGCAGTCTGAAATGTTCGCTAAAGGGTCCCCTAAAATAACAAAACCCCGTCAAACTCAATGCTGACAAGGGTTTCAAAAACTTCTAGTGCCCGAGACTGGAATCGAACCAGCACATCCTTGCGAACGGCAGATTTTGAGTCTGCTGCGTCTACCAATTCCGCCACCCGGGCTGGGGGCTGCAATATTACGACATCCCGTTTAATTGCTGTTGGATGCGGTGAAGATATTTTTTCTTGTAATAGTATTCTTTTACTTGCAACAGTTCTTTTTCGGTAGTAATACCGTCCTGATAATGCTCCACAGTTTCTTTAACAGGTTCATAAATTTCTGATTGCAAATTGTTGATCGCCGATTGTAAAGTTACCTTTAATTCAGGATCATCTTCAGCATCCATTAATTTTTCGTTTATCTCTAACACTTCCATCAAAAAATCTGGCGGTAATTGATATTTTTCCTCTTCTTCAAGCAACTCTTTTAACTGTAATACATATTTAATAGTATCATCGGGATTTTGAAAAGTTTTAAATGCTTTATTCAGATTAGCAGTTATTTCCAGTGCCCGGTTCTGTTCTGAAGGAGTAGTATTGGCATAAAAATCAGGATGAAATCTTCTGCTGAGCTCAAAAAACTTTTTTGGTAACTCTTTTTTGTCGACTTTCAACTGAATGGGGATACCAAATATTTCGAAGTAGTTCATAAATTGTTTTGATAGAATTACAGGAACCTTTGCGGAGTTCTTCGACAAGCTCTGGATAAACTTGCGAAGGACGATCGATCTAGGTGATGCAGCTGGTTCAATAATAATTAAATTCGTGATTGCTTAAATTAGATATAAAGGTAAAGCTTGTTCCTAAGGAATCCCTTTGGGACAAATTTAGTTTCTTCGATCACAAATAAAAGAACAAAGAATGGATAACGGCAGCGAAGTAACTGCGAAAAAGATCAGTAAATTGAGGGGCATTATTCGCTATAGTGTGGCAGTGGCGGCAAGTATATTGCTGATCTTTGTTTGTATTGAAGGATATAAATTTTATCGCTTATCTCCGGGCAGACTTTTTGCTGAAAACTATACCGCTTATGAACTGACAACCACCCGCGGTGAAAATGATAGCACTGAATCAAAAATTGAAAAAGCATATCGTGAAAAGAATTATATCGAAGTAATAAACATTAATAAGAATTCGGTGTTATCTGTAAAAGATATTTTTCTTACAGGGATGTCTTATTTGGAAGCAAATGAACTTTCGAAGGCGATCAGTTCTTACCAGGTGGTGATCGCAGATGTGAAGGATGATAAAACTTCGGCGCTGAAAGAGGCGGCCGAATATTATTTAGCGCTGGCTTATTTAAAGAACAATGATTATGACCAGGCGATCGAACTAATGAACATCATCCATAATAACACATCACATTTATATACAAAGAAGTTTAGCCGCAAATATATCAATAGGGTTAAACGACTGAAATGGAGATGAACTCACTTCTGATTAGTAGCAATAAAGTCTTCCGAAAGGGAGATTTTATTTTTTGAGCCAGCTTTGGTAATTCTTATCACGTCCCTTGCGTCGCACTCTTGCACTGCAAGTACTCTACTCAACTTATTTGATTTTTTTGCAGCACCCACTGATTTAATCGGGATGGTACTGTTGGGGTTCTACCAGCAATAACTGTAATATTAAAAAGAACGTCCGCCAACAGGCGGACGTTTGATATATAGAAGCTTGTAATGGTTATTTCACCGGGGATTGAAAATTTGAGATCACAACCGGGAAATGTCTTGTTGATGCATTATTCTTTTTTAATTGCTCGTCGAGATTTTCCGCAACTGCACGCAGGTTTCTTCCATCACTTTCATCAAAATCATTCATGGCAAGTGCATCGGCTTCACGCATTGCTGATGTAGGATCGTCGAGGTATAAATATATTTTAGCAAGATTGTAATAGCTGGCATAGCGTAACTTTCTTGCTTCCTTATCTGTACCGGTATAAATTGTTTTTACTTTATCGTAATAAGCGATAACTGGTTTTAGTTTTTCTTTCACTTTATCAAGTGGCTCATCCGGATTCATTAATACAATAGCATTTTTAAAATTGTTCCAGGCCTTTTGTTGTTCGCCGTATTCAGGGTGCTTTTTATTATTTAAAACCCAGAAGATATCGTTTACTTTTTGAATAGCGTAACCATAGTTTGTATTTAGATAACTATTCAAATTGCTTACGGCACCGTTTACTAATTGTTTAGCAAGGTTAGCTTTTGTCTCCAGTGCTTTATTGTTAAAATTATTGGCAGCGTCAACAGGGTTTGAAAATTCAGGTGTCTTATAGCTTCTTTTACTTTCCCTGTCAAATAAAATATAATTGCTGACAACAGTATTTCCTTTATAATCATAAACCGTCGCTCTTGCACTAAATGAATAAGTCATTTCAGTTGAAAAGAATGATTTGCTTATCTCGACATTGTTTTTGTCTTTGGTTACCTGTACTCTTTCCTTGGTCTCGGTTTTTTCAATTACAATATCATCAAGCATGGCAATAATGGTGATATGCCCTGTACCGGTTACTTTTTTTAATCCTTCAATATTGATGAGATTCTCAAGATTTGATGCTGAATAACCCAGACCCAGAGAGGGGGATGCTTCGATACGAATATTATAAGTTTTATACTCATTTGGTAAAGGTTCATCAGGAAAATCGCGGAATGATGCTGTAAAGTTGAAGCGGTCAAGATCGACACGCTGTGCAAACACAGAAGCAAAAATCATCGAAGTGCATAGAGTAAGTACAAGTTTTTTCATAAGAATTGGATTTTGGCGTACAAATTGTTGTAACAATAAATTAACGTTTAAAAAGGCTAAAAATTGTCTTTTTTATCAACTTCTTAAGCCGTCGCTATACCCTATGAAATTTTCAGAAGATATCTGAAAGTTGGTTGATTCTAATTGGGTTAATGAGTTTAACTCAATAAAATAATACGCCCCCTCTGAATAGTAGCGTAAGTATTCGTACCGCGCCATTGAACCTTTCCTTATCTATATATCCTGCTGCGAAACCGTAACGTAATCCTAAACATAAAAATTTACGGTATGAAAAGATCTTTCCTAACTCCAAAGCTTGCCATCGCTTCATTTTTCACCATCATTTATCTTTCAACGAATGCTACTACTTATCCAATCAGTGTGTCTTTCAGCGGAAAGCAGGAAACCCCGGCAAATGGTTCTACTGCTACCGGTACATTTGTAGGAACTTATAATGATGCTACTGATAGTTTGATCTATACTGTAACCTTCAGTGGATTGTCATCAAACGTAATGGCTGCTCATTTTCATGGTTATGTTCCCCCGGGCATTTTAGGCCCGATAATCTTTGCACCCACTGGTATTCCATTTCCAACAGGGGTAATGAGCGGGAGTTTTACTGAT
>DASYQG010000187.1:0-5060 GCA_036005825.1 Chitinophagaceae bacterium
AATGCAAGCAAAAAAAATCCGGTACCGATCAATATCGAGATTGTAATTCTTTTCATTGCTGTTGCGGATATTTATTATTTTGTATCATGAAAATAGTATTTTCTTTTATTGTTTTTTCGATTGTTTTGCTTGCATGCTCAACGACAAAAAAGAGCACAGTGTCTGTGAATGCCACCAATGATAAAGCCGATAATTTTATTATCAATCTAATGAGACAGAACTCTCCCTTGTTCGACTCAGTTCTTGGTGATATTGATCAAAACAGGTTGCAAATTATTTATACACAGATAGACCGTAACGAAAATGGGAAACCTGAATTCAATGATCATTATTTTAATATCAGCGATTCATCTTATTTCTACCCGGCGTCAACCGTAAAACTTCCGATTGCAATTTTGGCTTTGCAAAAATTAAACGAATTAAAAATTGCAGGTCTTGATAAGAATACCACAATGATATCGGAAGCTGATTACAGCGGTCAATCAGAAGTGTACAATGATCCTTCCACACCCGATGGCCGCCCAACAATTGAGCATTACATAAAAAAGATTCTATTGGTTAGTGATAATGATGCATTCAATCGCTTATATGAATTTCTTGGGCAGGGGTATATCAATAACACGTTGCACAGTATGGGTTATAAAGAAGTCCAAATTGTTCACCGGCTTGATATCAGTTTGACAGAAGATGAGAACAGGCACACCAACCCAGTTAGATTTTTTGACACAAGCGGCAAGCTTGTTTATCAAAAACCAATGGAGACAAGTAAACTTATTTACGCGACACGAAACACTAAAATGGGGGTGGGCTTTTATCGTGACGGCGAAATAGTCAATGAGCCATTTGATTTTTCAAAAAAGAACAGGTTGTCATTAACAACATTGCATAGTATCGTTCGTAGTGTTATGTTTCCTGAAGCTGTTCCAAAGAAACAACGATTCAATCTTACAAAAGATGATTATGAGTTTTTGCACAGATACATGTCGATGACACCGCTTGAATCCAAATTTCCTTTTTATGATACAGCGAACTATTGGGATTCTTACGTAAAATTTTTACTGTACGGATCAGAAAAGAATTCGATGAAAGAGGGTATACGAATATTTAATAAAGTAGGAGATGCTTATGGTTTTTTGATCGACGCAGCTTATATCGCCGACTTTGATAATAATGTTGAATTCATGCTGAGCGCCGTTATTCATTGCAATAGCGATGGTATTTTTAATGATGATAAATATGATTATGATGAAGTTGGCTTTCCATTTTTGAAGAATCTCGGACAGGTGATCTATGATCATGAATTAAAAAGGAAGAAGAAGGTAGCTCCTGACCTCAGTAAATTTCGATTTAATTATACTAAGTAAACAGGTGTTAGTCCGATAAATAAGTATTTTTGTTTTTTAAATAAACTATTAATGCAAGCAATTGTTGAACCCGTGCAATTATCCTCTTTATTAGATCGTTTTGCCGAACCAGAAACATTAAAAATGGCCAAGCTCGGCCGTGAACTCAGAGCAAAAGGTGTTGATGTTATTGATCTTAGTTTGGGTGAACCTGACTTTGACACACCTCAGCATATTAAAGACGCTGCAAAAAAAGCAATTGATGATAACTGGAGTCATTATCCACCGGTTGCTGGTTATCCTGATCTGCGTGAAGCAATTTGCCAGAAATTTAAAAGAGATAATAATTTAGATTATAAGCCGGAAAACATTGTTGTTTCTACCGGTGCCAAACAAAGTCTTGCCAACGCCATACTTGCATTAGTTGATGTTGGTGATGAAGTGATCATCCCTGCTCCGTTTTGGGTTTCGTATTCTGAGTTGGTAAAAATTGCAGGCGGTATTCCCGTGATCGTAAGAACAGCGATCGAGAATAAATATAAAATGACAGCGCAGCAGTTAGAAGAAAGTATCACTGAAAGATCAAAAGTCGTTTTGTTTTCTTCTCCTTGTAACCCAAGTGGTGCAGTTTATTCAAAAGATGAACTGAAACAATTGGCTGCTGTTTTAGAAAATCATCCGAACATTTCTATTATCTCGGATGAAATATACGAGTACATAAATTTTGTTGGTCATCATGAAAGCATCGCACAATTTGGAAATATAAAAGACAGGGTGATCATCGTAAATGGTTTGAGTAAGGGCTTTGCTATGACGGGTTATCGCCTTGGTTATATTGCAGCAAATCCAATCGTAGCAAAGGCTTGTGAAAAGATACAAGGGCAATTTACGAGTGGTGCAAATGCAATAACTCAAAGAGCTGCTATTACTGCATTAACTACCGATCTGCGTCCGTCAATGGAAATGACAAAAGAATTTACACGTCGTCGTAAGCGGATTCTTGAATTATTAAAAGATATTCCCGGTACGCATGGTGCAGAACCTGATGGCGCTTTTTATATTTTCCCTGTGGTAAAAGAATTTTTTGGAAAGGCTGACGGAGAAAATGTAATTAATAATGCAGATGATCTTTGCATGTACTTACTCAATAATGCAAATGTGTCAACTGTAACTGGTCGTGCATTTGGCGAACCAGATTGTATTCGCATTTCGTTTGCCAATAGCATGGAAAAAATCGAAACAGCGATGGCGAGAATAAAAGAAGCGTTGGGGAAATTAAGATGATAGTTAAGAGATGATAGAAGATTATCATCTATCAATTATCAGTTATTATCTTTTTTGTCTGTTGAATAAATGCGTTGATCAAATCATTTTCTTCTCCCTTTATTCTACGTAATATACCTGCTTCATGATTAATAATAGTAGTGTCTTTATCAAAAGGCATTCTTCCATACATTTTGCCGCCGGTGAAGTGACAAGGCGAACAATTTTTTATAAGAATTGGTTGAACTTGTGTGGCAAAATCAATTGTATCTTTTAATACTATTATGGTGTTTACTGACACATTAGGAGAAGACTTCTTAATATTGCTTCCGAACCATCCAAACAGAACGACAAAACAAAAAAAGAAAAGGAGTTTCATTATTTATCTTCTTGTTTCTTAAAGTTACGACCACAAAAGTCGCTTTCAATCGCCACTCAACACAATTATTATTTCTTAAATTGGCGTACCAAAACTTCTTGTTATGAAATCGCTTTTAATTCTCTCGATGGTATTTTTATTTTCATGTTCAGAAAGAGATGAAAAGAATGAATCAATTGCTGAAGAACTTTCGGGGGGAAAATGGATCGATCTAACCTATGATTTTTCTGACAAGACGCTTTACTGGCCAACAGCTAATGTGTTCAAACTAGACCCTGCTTTTCATGGCATCACTGCTTCGGGTTTTTATTATGAAGCATATAATTATTGCGCGGCTGAGCATGGAGGAACTCATCTTGATGCACCATCTCATTTTGCAAAAGAAAAATGGAGTACAGACCAGATACCATTGGAGAAATTAACCGGTGAAGCCGCAGTAATTGATGTTTCAAGCAATGCGTTAAAGAATGTCGATTATCTAATTACAATTGCAGATATAGAAGCATGGGAAAAAACGAATGGTAAATTGCCGGATGACATTATCATTTTATTCCGAACCGGGTACGGTTCATTTTATCCTGATGCCAAAAAATATTTGGGTACTGATGAAAGAGGCGCAGACGCAGTTGCAAAACTTCATTTTCCCGGTATTGATCCTGCCGCTGCTGAATGGTTAGTGAAGAACAGAAAGATAAAAGCAATCGGCTTAGATGTCGCTAGTGTTGATTATGGCCAATCCAAAGATTTTAGGACACATCAGATTTTATATGAGCAAAATATCCCTGGTTTTGAAAACGTAGCCAATCTTGATAAACTACCGGTTAAAGGAGCATTCGTAATTGCATTGCCGATGAAAATAAAAGGAGGAAGCGGCGGCCCTTTGCGTATTGTAGCAATTATTCCGGGTAAATAAACAATTGTGTCATTGGATAAAATCAGTTTCATCATTATGTTGCTGAACTTCGTGCTCTTTCATATATTTTATGGTTAGCAATCCGCCAATTGCGTCAACAAGAAAATGCAGGATCATAACGATCAATAACGAACCAGAATAGATAAACAGGTAACCAAAGAATACCGCGAGGAAAAATATTTTTAAAACAGCTTTAGCTCCCTGGTAAAAATGTGCAATGCTGAATGCCAGTGCCGGCAATATAACGGCGATCATTTGCTGGTAATTATATCCTTCAAATAAATACCAGCAATAATTTATAAGATAACCACGATAAACAATTTCTTCAAAAACTCCGGCGCTAAAGCATAACAAAAAATATTCCGGTAGTTCATTATTTTTTGTTGGTAAGAAAGGTGTTCTTTTTTTCCAGTTGTCAACCGTTTCATCAACTCCTTTTTTTGATGATAGGCTTATAACTGTATCAAACAAATAAATAATAACAAAAATAATTGCAAGCCACCACCATGATCGAAAATTTGCTGGTTGGGTTAAACCGAGTTCAGCTAATGGTCTTTTGAAGATCAGCCAAACTGATACAACGATCGCACCCATGACAAAAAGCGAGAAGCTACCTGAGATATAAATTTGTTTTTTTTGATCACTGCTGAAATAAATAAAAGATGTTCCTTTTGTTTTTTGTCGGGCCGCATACAATGGTAGAGCTATGCAAAAAACAAGAGCAATGATATGATCGACCCAATGCGGGAAATTATCCATCATTTTTTTTGTTTTGACAGGGCAATTAATTTTTCATGCAGATCGAGAACCTGCGGTACCAGGAGTTGTTGTTCATCATTTATAAGTAAAAAATCACATTTACTCATTTTCAGCTCCTCGTCAAGTTGCTGATCCATTCGTTTTAATACCTCATCACGATTCACCTTATCTCTTTCCATTGCCCGCTTTATTCTTAATTCCTTTGGCGAAGAAACACCGATCACCTGGTCAAGGCACTGAGAAACCATTGCTTCAAATATCAAAGCCGCTTCATGAATTGCATATGGACTTTTTTGCCGCTGCATCCATGCCTGTCCATCTTTTTTTGTTGCAGGATGAACGATGGAATTTAGTAAGTCAAGCTTCGCGGGATCAGAAAATACGATTGAAGAAATATACTTGC
>DASYQG010000188.1:0-2823 GCA_036005825.1 Chitinophagaceae bacterium
GCAACCGATGAGCCAGTATGATGCTGCTGCCGAACCGATGTGGCGAAGTTTTAATTACAATCCTGACATTACACCATTTATATCACTTCCTTCCAATATCAATCTCCATGAAAAAAATATGGTGATCAACAAATGGCAACAGAAAAGCGAAACATTTGATTTTACCAATGAAGACCGTGCCCCTGATCTTGAATTCAGTGAATTGCTTTGGTATGCGATCAAAGGAGATCATGTTCCTTTTCCCGGCCCTAAGCGATCAGCGTTTGTGAAATTGAAAGATAAAAAAGACGAAGACGATGATGATTAATAGGTAGCTGGCTTTTGTACTACTATTAAACTTTCGTTGCGTCGCACTCTTGTACTGCAACAATTCTATTCAACTTTTTTGTGAATGGTGAATGGTCAATGGTGAATAGAGTGTTCAGGTATATTGACCATTCACTATTGACGTTAAGCAAGCATCTTTTTCAAATACGCCACCTGTCCAAGATGATAAATATTATGCTGTATCAATCCATTCAGCAAGTATCGGAAATCATATTTACGGAGAGGAACTATATCGTTTAAATAACTATCATCTGTTTTCTGTTTGAGCATTTCCACAATTTTATTATGCGTTGTTTTCAGTTGCTCCAACCCTTTTTTCCATGTATGCGTTTTTGGATCGATCTCTCTCCAGTCATTAGCTTCAATTGCTTTCATTTCTTCAACACTCCTGTTTTCAAGGCTACCAAGCGTAAAGTCAGCCCATGTGTTCATGTGCCAGAGTAATTCAATCATTGAATGTTCAGTGCCATTTGGTTTTGTATGCACTTTAAATTCATCTGCTTCTCCAAGTATTTCATAAACGGAACGTCCAAACCACGGTTGGTTGCTTAAGGTATCTTCAAAACTTTTGATGATGGATTGGGTTTCTTTGTTCATGACATGAAGATAAAAAATCTTGACTGTTTAGAAATTTGTATGTAAAATCAATTGTCCGCCTCTTTTAATTTTCATTTTCCAGAATCGTTCTTATTTCATTTGCAATCATTACAAGTCCGTATGTGTCTGGTTCGTTATCGGGATATTTCTTTACAAGTCGAATCGGGGTATAATGTTTATCCTCTTTACTCGGTCCCAAGTAACCTAAGAGTATTATTTTATTACTTATATCTTTACAATGAATGTTAGTTTTTAATTCAGACCCATTAAAATGTATAAACTGATCTAAAGTTCGGGAGAACTTAATCGGAATTGACTCATCTACTTCAATGCTAGATCTAAATTGAGGTTTCCAGTGTTTAATAATTTTTAAAGGGAACGACTCGTGAATCTTATTGTCAATAGTTTTAATTGGGATGATATTGCTCACCAGTTCTCCTTGTTGTTCAGCGATTGCAAGTCCCTCATCCGTTACTAATGATTTAAACTTTTCATGGGATTTTAACGGCTTTCCGGCAGAATCAATAGTGTATGCCAAAATTTCATTTTGAAGAATCCTTAGGGCATTAATTAAAGTCGAATCTTGTATTGAATCTTTTTCATTTACGAACCACGCATCAATAGCAATTAAAATAGGCTTACAACTATCAATTGTCAAAAGCAAATTGCCAATAAAAGCTCTGTCGCCTTCCTCAATATTTATTAATACAATTTCAGGATCAACTTTGTCAGTCAGATTAACTGACTGCCTTTGCCTGCATCGTGCAAATGAAATAAGAAGGATAAACAATATAGCAGTTAGTTTTGTCATGTTGAAACTTTCAACTTATAAATTTACGAAGCCACCTTCCCAAAATCAAAAAGGGCTGCATCAGCAACCCTTTCTAATAATCTTAATAATCCCAGTTCAGACTATTTACTTAGATACATACTCCTGTCTTTATAAAGTTGCCTGAAGTAAGGATCTCTCAAATTTTTTATAAACCGAATCGCTTCACCGGTTGATTTCATTTCAGGGCCAAGCTCCCTGCTTACTCCGGGGAATTTATTAAAACTGAATACAGGTTCTTTGATCGCAAATCCATCCAAATGTTTTTCTTCAGGTATGTCAGACACTTTCATTTCACCCAGCATTACTTTGGTAGCATAGTTCAGGTAAGGTTTGTTATATGCTTTTGCAATGAACGGCGTCGTTCTTGAAGCACGGGGGTTGGCTTCTATCACATATACTTTTGTTTCTTTAATAGCAAACTGGATATTGATAAGCCCTTTTATTTTTAATTCGAGTGCGATCTTTTTTGCATAATCCACCATATCCTGCAATTCCAGTGGGCTAAGATTGAAGGCTGGAAGTACCGCATTACTATCTCCGCTATGAATACCTGCTGGCTCAATATGCTCCATGATGCCCATCACATGAAATTTCTCGCCATCACAAATCGCATCTATCTCAGCTTCCTGGCAGCGATCAAGAAAATGGTCAACAAGAATTTTATTTCCGGGAATATGTTTCAGCAAGCTTACTACCGCTTTTTCCAATTCATCGTCATTGATCACGATCCGCATTCTTTGTCCGCCGAGTACATATGAAGGACGAACCAACACAGGATAACCAACTTTATTGGCAACAACGATCGCTTCGTCTACTGTCCAGGCCGTTCCATATTCGGGGTAAGGAATTTCAAGCTCTTTCAGGATATCAGAAAAACGGCCGCGGTCTTCGGCAATATCCATGCTGTCATAAGAAGTACCGATGATCTTGACTCCTTTTTTATAAAGCTTTTCAGCAAGCTTCAATGCTGTTTGCCCGCCAAGCTGAACAATGACTCCATCCGGCTTTTCATGTTCAATTATTTCCCAGATATGTTCCCAATAAACCGGTTCGAAATAAAGTTTATC
>DASYQG010000189.1:0-6971 GCA_036005825.1 Chitinophagaceae bacterium
TTTTTTCCTCTATACAAGCATCATCACAGTTAATTTCTAAGGCAGATAAAAAAATACTGGAGATCAAAGAAGATTCATTGCAGCAGATAGCAAGGTTCATGATCCTTGATACATTGGAAGTAGGCCGAATGCTTGCGTATAAAGATTTTGTTCCAACATTCATTAGGGCACTGAAGGTCAAAAATTCATTTTATTATCCTTTTGATTCTGTACTTGGGATTTCAAAATTATATGCACCGGATAGTAGTTTCAGAATATTTACATGGTATGTGGAAATCGATGACTACTCTGGTTGGCAGCGGGGCTTTATTCAAATGAGAACACCCGATGGATCATTGAAAGGATTTCGACTTCTCGATAAATCTGACTGGACTGACAATACCTATACTGCAGTTTGCAGGGATACAAGCTGGATCGGCGCTGTTTATTACAACATTATTAAAACTCAATACCAGGGAAAAAATTATTATACACTTTTAGGGATCGATCACGAAGGGTTAAGAAGCAAAAAGAAATGGATAGATGTGTTAACGTTTGACGAGAAAAAGAATCCTGTATTTGGCGGTGGATTTAGTTTTAAAGAAGATAGTTTGGTAAAACCAACACAATCCCGATTTAGCATAGAATATAAAAAAGAAGCAAGTACTTATGTGAACTATGAACCAGATCTTAAATTAATTTTATTTGATCATTTGATCTCGGAAACGGACGAACCCGATTTTCCCTGGACCTATGTCCCTGATGGAGATTATGAAGGATTTAAATGGCAGAATGGACAATGGATTCATGTTAATAAAGTATTTAACTATAAACTGGAAGATGGGCAAGCCCCGGTTGGCGACCCGTTAATGGATTATAAAGGAAATAAGAACGAAGAAAAACTAAAGCAGAAATCTGACGCTAATAAAACAAAAAAGCCTGGCGGCAATTAATGAGCCTTTAAATTTGAATCTACTCCAAATATTTTTCTGCCTGGTTATCGTATGCTTTAAGACGTTAAGTTTGCGCCTTCACATGAATTCCAATTATAATCGCAAGTAGCATTATTTATGTATTTTTAGCCAGAAAAATAAATATAAATGATACTTGTTAATGCAAACTGAGCTTTCTATTGTAATCCCATGTTTAAATGAAGCGGAGTCCCTTCCCTATTGTCTGGAAAAGGCAGGGCGATTTCTTTTAGAAAATAATATTAGTGGAGAGGTAATTGTAGTTGATAATGGAAGTACCGATGATTCAATAAGTATCGCAAAGCAATTTGACGCAAGAATTATTAATGAGACTGAAAAAGGTTACGGCCGTGCTGTAGCAGCCGGAATGAAGGCTGCAAATGGAAAGTTTCTCATTATGGGTGATGCTGATGATAGTTATGATTTTTATCCTTTAATGCCATTCTTAGAGAGGCTTCGCGATGGATATGATCTTGTTGTTGGTAATCGTTTTGCCGGTGGGATTCAAAAAGGAGCAATGCCTTTTTTGCATCAGTACATCGGTAATCCTGCTTTATCATTTGTCAGTAAGCTGTTTTTTCGGTCAAAAGCGGGAGATATTCTTTGTGGCTTGCGTGGTGTGACCAAAAAAGCTTTTGAAAAAATGGAGTTACGCACCACTGGTATGGAATTTTGCCCTGAAATGATCGTAAAAGCTACATTGCACAAAATGAAAGTTGCAGAAGTACCCATACAACTTTATCCGGATAAAAGAAATCGTGCTTCCCATTTGAAAACATGGCAAGATGGTTGGCGAAATCTTCGTTTTCTTTTACTCTACAGTCCAAAGTGGTTATTCCTTATTCCAGGAATGATAATACTACTGTTTGGATTTTTATTATCAATATTTCTTATAAAATCACCTTTACCTATTGCAGGTAAAAAACTGGATGTCCATACCCTGATATACACATCAGGTTGTACCCTGCTTGGATTTCAGTTTATCACATTTTACTTTTTTACAAGATTATACGCTGCTACACATGGCCTACTGCCATTCCAGGAAAAATTTCTTTTGAATTTTAATAAGTACTTCAAATTAGAACGAGGATTACTTTTTGGCTTTTTGCTAATTATAGGCGGAATTGCATTAAGCATAAGATCCTTTTTATTCTGGGAGCATATTGGTTTTGGTAATCTTGATCCGATGGTCGTATTACGTTGGGTAATTCCATCAATGACGCTGATAATCCTTGGTGTGCAGATTATAATCTCCTTTTTTTACCTTAGTTTTCTTACTATAAACAGCAAGCAAAATAAAAAATAGTTTATGGTTTTGAAAGTTAATGGAAAGCTTCGATGGTCAATACTCATAATCATTGTTGTTTATGTAGGGTTACAATCGTGGTGTATCCAGAAAATTACAATGAATATTGATGAACCACTTTTTGCTACTTATGGATTTACACTTTGGCGACTCAAGGGTGACAAAGACCTGGTCGCATATGAAAGCAAACTTCCTATAACAGCATTAAACGCTATTCCAAGAGCTATTGAACAAGTGTTTCATCCTGGCTTGAAAAAGACAGATTGGGGCTCTGAAGATTATTACAGGGGCCGCTATATCTCTGTTATTGCCGCTCTTTTGCTCGGGCTTTTGATTTTCCAGTGGACTAAGGAATTGTACGGTGAATCCCCGGCTTTTTTATCATTTGTATTTTATTTGCTCTGCCCTAATTTTCTTGCGCATAGCATTTTTGTGGGGACTGATATATATGCATCACTGTTTTTAACCGCGTCCTTTTATTTTTTCTGGACATACCTTAATAAAAATAAAATGATATTTTTTTTGTTATTTTCATTTTCAGTTGCACTTGCACAGATCTGTAAATTCTCCATGACCTTTCTTTTTTTACTTTTCCCAATTCTTATATTGATCCGATATTTTTTTGGAGTCAAGAGTGATCAAAAAAGGCAACCAATTTTGAAGCTTTTACTCATTTTTTTTTGCATCAATATTTTTATTATTAGCGCAGCTCATTTATTTTACCAGATGTTCGTGCCGTTAAAAGATTATTCCTTTCGTAGCGGGATGTTTTTGCAATTACAAAAATATTTTGGGTTTTTACCAATGCCATTTCCATCCTCCTATATAAAGAGTATGGACCTGGTGATGTATTTTGATTCGATTGGCAACGGAGTGGCTGAAAGTATTAGTAATCCGCCTTATATTTTAGGCCGCTATGATCCCCACGGTATCTGGTACTATTATTTCGTTACTCTTTTTTTCAAGATCCCGGTAGCTACTTTATTGATATGGATTGGCTCTTTAGTACTGTTCTTCAAAAAATTTTCAAAACCTTCATTTATTAAAAATGAACTTTTTCTATTCTTGCCAGTTGCATTCTACTTAATATACTTTGATTTTTTTTATGCAACTCAACTCGGCATACGTCATATTCTTATTATCCTTCCATCATTGTTCATTTTTTCCGGTTCGTTGTATTCCTGGCTAATAGCCAAAGGAAAGAAATCGATCATTTATGTACTAATGGCGTATCAGGTTATATCAGTCGCCTCTTATTTTCCGCATTTTTTACCTTACACAAATGAATTTTTGCCCAATAAAAAAATGGCATACAAAAAACTTGGTGATACTAATATCGGCTATCGTGAAGGAGAAAAATTTCGTATAGCTTATATGAAGAAAAATCCAGATATTGTTTTTGCCCCTGATTCAATTATAGCTGGCAGGATCATGTTGGATGCAAATCGGGTCCTGGGGTTAAATAAAAATATGAACGAATATGCCTTTCAATTTATTTGGGCGAAAGATCTGATCCCAGTTGGCCATATTCATTCACAATATCTCATATATGACATTACCCCGAAAATGGCAGATTCACTCAGAAATATTTACCAGGAAAACATCAGAAATAGAAAGTACTCTTTACCACAGTAATGGGTTTAGAAGTTTAATTCCACAAAGAATTTGATCATTAAAGAATACCTAATACTTTACTTTTTATCTTAGTTTTACCGCCGTAGTTAGGTATAAAATAAACCAAAAATTAATGACCCTGGGAAAGAATACTTCGGTCTCGTGGACGATAGCAGTACTCATCGTTCTTTACATAGCTGTCCAATCTTATTGTATCAACAGACTTACAATTAATATTGATGAGCCGGTATTTGGCATGTACGGGTTCAGTATCTTAAAACTCCAGGGAAATAAAGACATAGAAATATATGGAAGTAAACTGCCAATTGTAGCATTAAATGGGATACCCAGGGCGTTTGAACAAATACTGCATCCTGGCTTAAAAAAAGCAGATTGGGGTTATGAAGATTTTCGTCGCGGACGATACATCACCCTTATCGCGTCAATCATGTTGGGCTTACTGGTATTTCAGTGGACCAGAGAATTATACGGAGAATTTGCCGGACTGTTTTCGTTTTTATTCTACCTTGTATGTCCGAATTTTCTTACCCACAGTATTTTTGTACACACTGATGTCTACGCGTCACTATTCCTTACAGCCTGTTTCTATTTCTTATGGAAATACCATCAGACAAATAAATTAAAGCATTTCATTTTATTTTCTTTGGCTGTTGCATTGGCGGAAATTTCAAAATTTTCGATGATGTTTCTCTATCTGTTGGTTCCAGTGTTGCTGCTAACCCGTTATTTTCTTGGCTTAAATAGCAAAGAAAACCGCCGTCAATCAACATTCGTGTTGCTTGGGATTTTCGTACTGATCAATATATTTATTATTAGCGCAACCCATCTTTTTTACCAAATGTTTTTACCCTTAAAAGAATATCACTTTCGTAGTACAGCTTTTATACGTCTCCAGGAGATATTTGGATTTCTGCCTGTTCCACTTCCCTCTTCTTATGTAAGTAGCATGGATGACATAATGTATTTAGACGCTATCGGGAATGGTACCCCAATAAGTATTAGTAATCCTGCATATATATTAGGGAGATACAACGCTTTTGGATTTTGGTATTTCTATTTTGTAACCTTATTTTATAAAATACCAATTGCAACCTTGGTAATATGGCTTGCTTCAATTATCTACACCATTAAGAAATTCTCAAGGTCCTCATTTTTCAGAAGAGAATTTTACCTTCTCCTTCCGGTGGTATTTTATCTGATCTATCTCGATTTTTTCTATACCACCCAGTTGGGTATTAGACACATTATGATCATACTTCCCTCATTGTTTATTTTTTCCGGTGTCTTGTACTCCTGGCTTCATGCAAATGGTAAGAAATGGATCGTCTTTTTGCTTTTTGCCTATCAGTTTGTTTCGGTTGCCCTCTATTTTCCACATTTTTTACCCTATACCAATGAATTCATTATGGATAAGAAAATGGTATATAAAAAACTTGGAGATACTAATTTAAGCTTCAATGAAGGAGGATTTTTTTTGAAATCATATTTAGAAAAAAATAAAGATGCGATTGTTGCATCGGATTCTATCGTGGCCGGAAAAATTGTTCTGGATGCAAACAGCGTGTTAGGACTAAACTTAGGCGCTGAAGGGAAAAGATATAAATTCATATGGGCGAAGGATCTTATCCCTGTGGACCATATTCATTCGCAGTTCCTCATTTATGATATCACACCCAAAATGGCTGACTCACTGAGAAATATTTACGAGGAAAATATTAAAAGAGGGATTTACAAAGATTATCCAGTTCCGCTTTTGCCCATCAGGGAAAAATGATAAAGAATTCTACTTCCGCAAACAATTCAGGAATCTTCAATGGTAACAAAAATGTCAGAATAAAAACCATAGCGTATCAAAAATGCATCATAGCGGGTACCTTCCATAATTAATTCACTATTCACAATTGACCATTTGCGATATATCACTCATCCAACTTCAACACCGCCAAAAACGCTTCCTGCGGCACTTCCACCGTTCCTATCTGGCGCATACGTTTCTTTCCTTCTTTTTGTTTTTCCAACAATTTACGTTTACGGCTTACGTCACCACCATAACATTTAGCGGTAACATCTTTTCTCATTGCAGAAATATTTTCACGGGCAATGATCTTAGCGCCGATCGCAGCCTGGATAGTTATCTGGAATTGCTGGCGGGGAACCAGCTCTTTTAATTTTTCGCAAAGCTTTCTTCCGAAATCCTGCGAATGGCTGCGATGTATCAATGCACTTAATGCATCCACTTTATCGCCATTCAACAAAATATCCATTTTCACAATATCACTTTCACGATAGCCGATCGGGTGATAATCGAAAGAAGCATAACCGCGGGTTTGCGATTTTAGCTTATCATAAAAATCAAAAACGATCTCGGTCAATGGCATTTCAAACAACAACTCAACACGGGTTTGTGTGAGATAATGTTGGTTGATAAGAATACCACGTTTACCCAAACAGAGTGTCATGATATTGCCGATATATTCTGGTTTCGAAATTATCTGTGCTTTGATATAAGGCTCTTCTATTCTCTCCGTCTTTACCGGGTCAGGAAACTCAGTAGGGTTATTTACAGTTACCTGTTCTCCTTTAGTTGTAAATGCCGTAAATCCAACGTTTGGAACCGTTGTAATTACAGTTTGATTAAACTCTCTTTCCAAACGTTCCTGTATGATCTCCATATGCAGCAATCCTAAAAAGCCGCAACGAAAACCAAAACCAAGTGCTTGTGATGTTTCTAACTCATAGGTCAATGAAGCATCATTCAACTGTAGTTTATCCATACAATCACGCAACTCTTCAAAATCATCTGTGTCCACTGGAAAGATACCGGCAAATACCATTGGCTTTACGTCTTCAAAACCCTGTACCATTTGCGGGTTAGGATTTGAAGCCACAGTGATCGTATCTCCCACTTTTACTTCTTTCGCTACTTTAATACCGGTAATGATATAACCAACGTCGCCACAATTCACTTCAGGTCTTTCTGACATTTTCAATTTCAGGATACCCACTTCATCGGCATCATATTCCTGGTCGGTGGAAACAAATTTTACTTTATCACCTTTCTTTATTTTGCCATTAAGAAT
>DASYQG010000190.1:0-3621 GCA_036005825.1 Chitinophagaceae bacterium
AAAAATATAACCTAAATTAGTAGAGCATGATGCTGCATCAGCAAAATCATTTTGGGCCAAGCAGATGTCTAATGCTTTTTCAAATGCACCTAATGCTTTTGGTAAATTGCCGAGATTAACCTGAATATTTCCGTAAGTTAAAAGATCATTCTGTATATTCTTCGAAGCTAGATTTGCCTCTTGATCTATTCTTAAAACAGACTGAATTGCTTCCAAAGCATAATCTAAAAATCCTGCCTGTTGACATAAATATGTACAATAATTTAATAAGGTTCTTTGTTTATCAACTTCAATTACCTTCATAGCGTTATCAATTGCAATTCGGAGATGTCCTTTTGCTTCACTTATCCCTTGGATCATTAAACAATTATAGGCTGCTTCAATCGATTCGTTTGAAACTTCATAAGTAGTCTTTCCCATATCTCATTGTTAACTATTAAAAAATATATCAAATGACCCTAATTTACAGCAGTCCTTTTTTACTGTCCTCAAGTATTTTGCTTCGAATTAAGATTAATTAAACTTATTAGCTGAAAATTCAAAATTCCCAAATTTGTTAACTAACCAGAAGAGTAATTAATAGGGACAAGAATGGAACAATCGTTCTATACTATCCTAAGATAAAGTTTCCCTTGAATGAAAAAATACCATTTATATGGTATTCCAAAAACACAATAAAAGTTTGCATTAGTTTGTAATTAAGGCAAATCGAATTATTTTGCTACTCTTTCCGAGCAGAAGTTTAGTTGCAAATCAAGCATAACGATTCAAGATTTTTTTTATATTCTTTATTGAGTGGAAGAAATGGAACACTACTGACAACTGCGGTCTCACCCTCTAAGCATAACGACTCAAGACTTTTTTTATATTCTTTATTGAGTTGAAGAAATGGAACACTACCGATAATGAGAGGGTTGCTTTGATCTATCATGTTGCATTCAAGTTATCGTATCCCGGGGTCTGCCCTCTTCATTCAATCACATTGAGGTTGCCTCGGGGCAAGACCCCGGGCGGACGGAAAGCACAGAATCCTGGGATAAAATTTTTATCTGATAAGATTGACAGTACCTTTCTTCATTTGTAGAAGCTGATCGTTGAATTGATATTCACAAAACCAAACAAAGGTCCCTGAACTCTGGTCCATACCTTTAAATTTACCGGTCCAACCGACTTTACTATCATATGTTTCAAACACCATTGCTCCGAAACGGTTATATACCCGCAAATGATATGTTTTGAGAACGCCAAATGCAATTCCTTTGAAGCGATCATTCAATCCATCGTTATTTGGTGTAAATGCATTGGGAAAATAAAGGCCTTGCATACAGCTATCTTTTGACCTTACATTGATTTCCTCTTTAGCATAGCAACCATCACTATTCATAACTCTCAACCAGTAAATACCGGTTGAACTGGTCTGGATCTGCGACCTTGTCTCCCCCGTCGACCATAAATAACTTGCAAATCCGGATAGTGAATTAATTGTAGTTAAGATTCCCTCACAAATGACTGTATCCTTCGGTAAAAAGTTTGCCGGTACTGCGGCAGCAGATATACTTACGGTATCATTGAATTGTTCATTACAATAGTTCGTGGCCGTAACATGATATACACCCGGTGAACCAACAGCAAAAACAGAATCGACCGATCCGTCCTGCCATAAATAATTTTTAAAACCAACACCGGCATGTAAAGTCACTGTACTGTTTTGACAAAGACGAATATCAGTGCCGAGATCAACAACTGTCGGTGAACTAATAATCTGAATGGATATACTATCTCTGAAAACTTCACAAAGGTCAGAAATTGAAGAAACGATTTTAGTGGTTCCTGTTCTTATGAACTGAACAGCTATTGTTGAATCGGTTGAAGACAGGATTTTTGTAAAATTGGTATCTACTGCCCAGGCAATGGTCGCATTACAATTATTGTTTCTAACGGCCTTATAGGTCACAGTATCCTGTAAATTACAAAGGCTATCATCTCCGGAAATTTTTATTGAGCTGCAGTTTGGCGTAACAGTGTGTTCGCAGAACTTTTGAATTGGAACACTTAAAGGTTTACCGGAAGAAGTAATATCTACGCTTGAAAGGCTTAATGCGTTGAAAGTATAAGTTGTTTGATTTTTCGTGAACACAGGATTGACTATAACTACATCTATATCTTCAACCGCACAGCCTAAGGTCAAACCTGCAGGATCCGTTTTATAAATAAAAATATTATTTTGATAGTTCCAATAACTACCAAAATCATTGCTTGTACCAATACCTATAAGCCCATTGTCTGATGCTAACCGAATACCAAAGGTGACTTGAAAACCATTCCTTGGATATTTTCTTTTCCATTCGACAATTCCTTCATACGACACTTTGAATAACAATAGATCACTATTGTTCTCATCACTTTCTGCCGCAATAAAACCACCATCCGAAGTAGGGGCCATACCAGGAGTCTCCCAGGAGTCACTGAAGTTCAGACCGAATTTGTGAACTTTCAGCACCGCCAGGTTATCGTCAACTATTGTTACCACCTGTTTTAAACCGTCAAAGCTCTGGTTGTCGGTATTGTATCCGTTAATGTATAGTTTATTGTTTTTTTCTTTGATATTATAAAAGCTGGTGTGCTTATTATCTACCTTAAAAGCATGTTGCCCGATCATGATCCCATCCGATGATCCTATTTTAATGACGAGTCCATTGACATTGCCATAATCTCTTCCTACTATAAATAAATTCCCATTTTTTTCTATGATACCAGTCAGCGTAAGTATATCCGATCCGGAAAGAGTTCCCAACTGCCCCCTGCTCCATAATTGATCACCATTAGAATTGAACTTTATTATCAAAGAACCCCCGGAATTAGGAAAAGGTTGATAGAAGCCCGTTAAGGCGAATCCCCCATCTGCAGTGGCGCAAATATCCGATGGATCGGTCATCCAACCATTTGGATAAAGGATCTTTTTGTTCCAGATAATATCTCCATTTTCATCAAACTTAATGATCCATAGATGAGGATTATCCGTATCGTAGGCACGACCCGCGGCGATGTAATGACCATCATTTACCCGGATAAACCTTTTCATAAATCCTCTTGTCGTACCGCTTCCAGTGATTTGTTTTGCCCAAACAATATTTCCATTCCTGTCAACTTTCATAAGTAAGCAACTGTCGCTATGATTTCCTCCCCAGCCGCCGGTAATATATCCTCCAGAGGGGCTTTCGATTATATCATAAGCCTCGTCGCGAAGGCTGGCTGTACCGTAGGTTTTCTGAAATGTGTTTACTTCACAAGTTTGTGCACCGGCCTTAGTAATTAGAAATTGAAAAATCAGGAGGGTTAGGTATTGGGCTTTCAAGGAGTCTGATTTTATTAGATAGATTAATTTTTCGAAGATAATATACAAAACCTGTTAAATCAATACAGTTCCATTCAAAATTAAAATACAAAATTATAGTCTGTGTAGGCACAGGTTTTTCATCCACTCGGAATTCTAACGCCGTGATGTCCGCATCGTTCTCACGATGCCTCCACGAATCACTTATTTTGCTTGTTCGTTTAGCTGGAGACACGCAACCAGGCATCCGAAAAAGAGCGGAAGAGAGGTCAAAGGACAAAGTATTC
>DASYQG010000191.1:0-3107 GCA_036005825.1 Chitinophagaceae bacterium
TCACCAATAATAAAATCAGCTTCTTCACGGGTCATCGCGCCTTCAAACATTTTTAGATAACGATCTTTTGCCTGCTTCCAATCCACTCCATGCATACCCGCATCATAAAAATAATCCCGCTCAAAACGCCATACATCCATAAAGATCTGTTTCCATTCCTGTACAGGATCCACCATCATCTGCATGTCCGCAAGAGCAAGCGGTTTTTCAAACTTCTGGTTTTCGTTTGGTGTGATCACTGCAAAGCTTCCTGATTTTGTCACGAGTATTTTTTGTCCATTTGCAGATAAACGGGCATTGTCAACACCGTCAAGAATAGTTTTTTCTTCTTTTTTTTCTATGTCCCAATACTTCAGTATCCCTTTACCATCGGGTGCACCGGTATTTGGGTATCTTAAAAAAATGATCTTTCCTTTCGTAGCAGCTAAGGCGTTGTAATTTCCTGCGGGAGCTGGTAGCAATTCCAGTCTTTGTTCGATCCCATCAAAATCGATCGTGACCGCTTTTGCTTTCGCATTATTTGCATTAACGGAATCTTTTTTGTTTTTTTCCTTTTCATCTTTTGCCATATCATCAGACTTCATGGCTACCGTATCATTCTTAGGTGCCAGCAGGGAAGGTGTTTCTTTTTTCAAAGAAACAACAGCGATCTGCGTTGTATTGGAATAAATAAACGTATTATCAACATCACTGTAGTCAGGTTTGAAGGATTGATTGGTATAGAAATATAAATATTTTCCTTCGGGATCAAATACAGGGCTGTTGCATTCATAGAACCCGCTGGTTACGGTGTGAACTTTTTTATTTGTGTAGTCATATATATAAATAGCATTATGCTGGTTCTCCAGGTCGCGGGCATAAGCCATCCACCTACTATCAGGCGACCAGCTTACTGTAAAACCTTCCAGTGCACCATGTGTATAGCGCAATGCCCGATCAACTTCTGTTGTTTGATTGGTAGTGATATCAAATATTTTTATCCGCATGGCCTTATCGATAAAAGCAATCTTCTTACTATCTGGCGACCAGAAAGGACGATAACGATAACCGGCACCATAGTCGGTCAGTTTCTTTACTGCATTTTCTTTATCTGTTTCCATCAGCCATAATTCATATTCACCCGACTGATCGCTCCAGTAAGCAATATGTTTTCCATCGGGCGACCAGGCAGGATAACGTTCTGCAGCGCCGGAAGTTCTTGTCATATCTTTTACATAACCATTTTCAGCAGGCACAGAAAATACATCACCTCTTGCCTGTATCAATACCCTGTTTCCATCGGGGCTAAGCGATACATTTTGTACCAGCTTCTCCGCTGATTCTATTTTTGGTTTCAGCATTGCTCTATCCGTTATCACAGTTATGGGCACTGTTTTTTGTTTTCCGGAAGAAATCGAATAGAGATACATTTTACCGCCGGCTTCAAAGACGATATCATCTGGACCCAGCGAAGGATAATGCACATCATCATCTTTAAAATTGGTAAGCTGGGTATATGCTTTTGTGGTAAGATCATATTTCCATAAGTTCATTCTTAATTCAGTGCCGCGATCAGAGATGAAATAGATCTCATTGCCATGCCACATCGGGAATTCATTCCCGGCATCGGCTTCGGCGCCGATCGTTTTTGATTCGTTATTGGCCAAATTGAAAAGCTGGATATCTGCTTTCCATCCGCCACGATAACGTTTCCAGTTGCGGCCCACCTGTGTACGAAATACAACAGCGATCTGTTTGCCATCGGGAGAATAAGAACCAAACTCGGCATAAGCCAAAGGAAGTTTTTCGATCACGCCGCCACTGACAGGCACGGTATAGAACTGATTGTATCTTGATTTGCCGCTTTCACGACCCGAAGCGAACAACACTCTTTTGCCATCGGTTGTCCAGTCAACCACTCGGTCTGAATAACCGTGACTGGTTAATCGCACCGGCACTCCACCGGTAACCGATATGGTGTACGCATCGTTATTACCATCATAGTTACCGCTGAAGGCAATGCTTTTTCCATCGGGAGAAAATTTTGGATAGCTTTCTACACCGGCAGGCGAGCTGAGTTTAATAGCAGTGCCACCTTCCTTGGGTATCAGCCAAAGATCATTGGCATAAGTAAACACGATCTGGGCTTGTGATACATCCGGGAAACGAAACAACCCGGCATCGATTTGTGCAAATAAGTTTGCTGCAGTAGTGATGACAGCAAGGCAAGCAATTATCTTTTTCATAAGCTATATTTTGGTGTAAAAGAATTTCGCAGAATTTATTGGGGGTTTTAAAGCTAAGGAAAAAATTCATACGTAAGTAGTGAATGGTATGAATGGAAGAAGCTTCATGTTCTTTTTGCCTTGATGCAACAGTTCTCTTTACTTTCTTTGTCTTGAAAGGTGACTATATACATGTTAGACCACCCATTAAAAAATTTATTATAATTAATAATTCCGTTATTTTACAATCCTAATCAGAACCAAAGCCATTTGGCTTTAGCCTCCAGTTTCCACTGAGGGCTTTTTTATTTAAGAAGATTATTCAGGTTGAAATCCTATTTGATCAAGCCAGTAGTAGTAATCCCACATAGCCATATCTAATAATTCACGACAAATTATTTGAGAATGATAGTAAACTAGAGGAGACGAAAAAGAAGGCGCTAATAATTTTCCGCTTAATGGCGATAAAGGGAGATCTATTGAAAAAAAGACATTTCGATTATCGTCGATGTCGATGATAAGAATTGTTTAGCTCAGTTAACAGTAATACTGAAGTTAAATCAAGGCGTTCGGCAATGGCTGTCCCCATAGCTATCGGGATCATTGCCGGTGTGCTTTTCCCTGCCTGCCGGCAGGCAGGTTTCGTTCTTTCTTTTGCACAAGCAAAAGAAAGAACATACATCATAAAAAAAATCAATCCTTAAATGTCTTTCTTTTCTTTGTCTTGATGCAAAGAAAAGAAACAAAAGAAAAATCAAGCCCGGCCCGATGCTCCGCCGGCCGGGCAGGCCAACGCACATGAACATTCACTATGGTTTGTAATTACATTTTTTATCGCACTGATAGGACGAAGATTTTGCTTCGTGTTATTTACAACTCATGGAGGCGCTGTCTTTTTCGTTT
>DASYQG010000192.1:0-3394 GCA_036005825.1 Chitinophagaceae bacterium
CATAAACTGCAGAACCGCTACCACTCATAGATGCATAAATTGCACCTTCATCATACAATGCATCTTTTATGCTTTTTATTTCGGGATAGTTTGCAAAAACAGGTTTTTCAAAATCATTTATTAATTCATCTTTCCATGTTGAGATGGGTTGTTGAATTATTTGTTTTATTGATTTACGATGATTCAACGGTTTGATATTCGCAAATCCCCATGCAGTACTGATATGAATGGCAGGATGAACAATTACAATTTTATATTCAGAAAGATCAAACTCTGCTTGTTCCAAAATTTCTCCACGACCAGTTGCAAAACAGGGTTTATTCAAGATAAAAAAAGGGCAATCGCTTCCAAGTTGCAATGAATAATTGATCAATTGTTTTTCAGAAAGGTTGAGCTCAAATTTTTTATTCAGCAAGTTTAGTGTGAATGCACCATCTGCGCTGCCACCTCCAAGTCCTGCACCCATTGGTATTGTTTTGTGTAAATGCATTTGAACTGCTGGTAAATTTGGAAAATCTTTTTTTAATAGATAATATGCCTTGATACAAAGATTTTTTTCTGGTCCTCCTTCTATTGGTGATCCGCTTGTTGAAAATTCAAATTCTTCTTTTTCGACCACTTCCAATGCATCTTTTAAATGAACAGGGAAGAATACAGTTTCGATATCATGATAGCCATCATTTCTCTTTCCAACTATATTTAAACCGAGATTGATCTTAGAATTAGGAAATGTGACCATAGAATAAATATAAAAGCGATTAGGACAAAGAAAGTAACAAAAAAGGAAACTAGCATCGCCAATTTCCTCTTAATCCATGTCTGCCGACAGGCAGGCTTTTAAATCATATAAATTGTGGTTCTATTTCTTTTTGCGATTATTGATCTCATCCCTGATGGCAATTGCCCGAATATAATCTTCACTCTCGAGCACTTCATTAAGCAGTGTATTCAGTTCTTCAAGGGTCATTGTTTTCAGATCTTCATTGCCGCCTGCAGTTTCTTCTACCGGCACTTCTTTCTGCTCCTTTGACTTTTTCTTTTTACCTGTTGTTTCTTCCATCAATATGCCGGCGCTGTCAAGAATATTTTCATACGTATAAATAGGGCAGCCAAACCGAACAGCCAGGGCCAATGCGTCAGAAGTACGGGAATCGATCTCAAGAGTATCTTTTTCTGTAGAACAAACTAATTTGGAATAAAAGATGCCTTCCTGGAGATCGCAGATAATGATCTCATGGAGGTCAATGCTAAAGCCGGTCATGAAATTCTTCATCAGATCATGGGTGAGGGGCCGGCTGGGTTGCATTTTTTCCAGGGCAACTGCAATAGCCTGCGCTTCGAAGCCACCGATAACGATAGGTAGACGCCGAAGGCCGTTTACTTCGCCTAAAACAACAGCATAAGAATGTGTCTGCGTAATGCTGTGCGAAAGGGCCACTATTTCCAATTCTATCTTCTTCATATTATGGCACGAAACTAAGGGATTTTAGTTAATTGATTTAACAGCTTACCTGATTAAAAGGCTGATAATAATCAACGAAAAAATAAAGGCTGACCGGAAACCAGCCAACCTTTTAAAAGATGATCCAATTTATTTATGCCTTGATTTTCTTTATCGCTTCCGTCATCTTTGGTACAACTTCAAAAGCATCACCAACAATTCCATAATCAGCAGCTTTAAAGAAAGGAGCTTCAGGATCTTTGTTTATAACAACGATCACTTTACTTCTGTTTACTCCTGCGAGGTGTTGGATAGCTCCTGAAATACCGATGGCAATATATAGAGTAGGAGCAATGGCAGTACCTGTTTGTCCTACGTGTTCATTATGTGGCCGCCAATGTGCATCTGCAACCGGGCGGCTACAGGCAGTTGCTGCATGTAAAACTTTTGCAAGTTCTTCCACCATTCCCCAATTTTCGGGTCCTTTCAAACCGCGGCCGGCACTTACGACGATCTCTGCTTCTGTTAATGGAACTTCGCCACTTACTTTATTTACGGCAGTCACTTTTACTTTAGGTGTATCAACAGTTATGTCTGTTATTACCACTTCAGCTGTTCCTTCTCCTGCTAATGTTTGATATGCATTTGGGTTAAGTGCAATGATCTTTACATCAGTGTTCAAAGAAATATTTGCAAAAGCTTTTCCTGAGAAAACATTTTTCTTAACTATAAAACCTTTGCTAGTATCGGGCAATGCAACAGCACCTGAAACAAGTCCTGCTTTCATTCTTGCAGACAGACGTGGAGCAATAGCTTTTCCATCTACATTATTTGAGAACACAATCACTTTAGCGCCAGTCTTCGCAGCTACATTAGCAATTGCTTTTGTATAAACCTGCGCATCCAAATGATCAAGCGATGGATTATTTACATGATGAATTTTCTTAACACCGTATTTGCCAAGTGCCGCAAGATCTTCTTTTGCCGTGCCAAGTACAACGCCTTCTGCAGTGGTACCTGATTGTTCAGCTACTTTAGCACCATAGGTCATTGCTTCAAGTGATGCTTTCTTAACATGGCCTTCGGCTGTATCGATGAATATTAACACAGACATGTTTAAATTTTAAATTTCAGATTTAAGATTTCAAATTTGGATCAAATGACCTTGGCTTCTTCTTTTAAAAGTCTCACCAATTCTTCCACATTATCAGACGACACAAGTTTTACTCCGGCTTTTGCAGGAGGCAACTCAAAACTGGCAATTCCAGTTAATGCATTGGCAGGAACCGGCTCAACTGCTTTCAATGGTTTTGTTCTTGCCGCCATAATACCACGCATATTTGGAATGCGTTGTTCTGCTACCCCCTTCTGGCAACTTACTACCACAGGCAAATTCACTTCACAAACTTCTTCACCGCCTTCGATCTCTCTTGTCACAGTTGCTTTGCTTCCTCCCAATTCAAATTTTGTAGCAAGCGAAACATAAGGCAGGTCCAATAACTCGGCAACCATTCCACCGATGGATGAACCATTATAATCTATCGTTTCTTTTCCTGTAAAGATCAGATCGTAACCGCCTTGTTTTGCCACTTCAGCGATCTGAGAAGCGATATAAAAACTGTCATGACTATCAGCATTTACACGAATGGCTTCATCGCCGCCAAGTGCTAATGCTTTGCGAATAATAGGATCCGCATCAGCAGTGGCAACAGTTATCAAATGAATAACAGTGGAAGAATCGGCCTCTTTTAATTCAATAGCACGAACAAGTGAATACCATTCATCGTAGGGATTGATGATCCACTGCACGCCATTGGTATCGAATTTCGTGTTGTTATCTGTGAAGGCTATTTTTGCCGTGGTATCAGGTGTTTTACTGATACAAACCAGGATCTTCATTGCTAAAAATTAAGTTTAGGTAAAAAGGTTGTTTATGCAACCAAAGCAAAGATA